>JBFFKD010000229.1:0-4926 GCA_041555595.1 Motiliproteus sp. | reverse complement strand
CCAATCCAACGCCACTAACCGCCGGGGCAATCACAAGGAAACCACATGGATCTGAATAATAAAGTTGTCGTCGTCACCGGCGGTGCATCTGGCCTTGGCCTTGTTACCTGCCAGCAACTGGCCAAACAAGGTGCCAAGATCGTTGCCTTCGACCTGAATCAAGAAGCCGGTCAGGCACTGGTTGACGAGCTGGGCGAACAGGCCATTTTTGCCAAGGTCAACGTCACCGACGAGGCTTCGGTTGCCGCTGGCATCGCCCAGGCGGTCGAGGCGTTCGGTACCATCCACGTGTGCATCAACTGCGCCGGCATCGCCCCTGGCGGCAAGACCGTCGGTCGTAACGGCGCTCTGGCGCTGGACAAGTTCGCTCAGGTGATCAACATCAACCTGATCGGCACCTTCAACGTCTTGCGCCTGGCAGCCGAGCAGATGATCAACAACGAACCGAACCAAGATGGTGAGCGCGGCGTCATTATCAACACCGCCTCGGTCGCTGCATTCGACGGTCAGATGGGGCAAGCGGCTTACTCCGCCAGTAAGGCCGGCGTGGTCGGCATGACCCTGCCGATCGCCCGTGACCTGGCCAAGCAGGGGATTCGTATCATGTGCATCGCACCGGGCATCTTCGATACCCCGATGATGAAAGGGATGACCGATGAGGTGCGCGACCCACTGCTGCAGATGGTGCAAAGCCCCAAACGCTTTGGTGATCCGCAAGAGTACGCGGCGTTGGCTGCGCACATCATCGACAACAGCTATCTCAATGGTGAAGTGATCCGTCTCGATGGCGCGATCCGGATGGAACCGCGCTAATCTGTCCCAGCTGCGAGCAGATCTTCAGGTTTCATGCCTCTAGATTCTGCCCGCAGGCGATAGCTATCTAGCTCCCAGCCCGCTAGGACAAACAGATGAGTCGGATCACAGGCTCAGGAAAGGGGGGATTGAGGCAACGACGGCAAAGCGGATTGAAACAGGCGTGTTAGGTACCTACCAGGTACTCAAACCCGGCTATATCCGTAGCAGTAGCAGTAGCTAAAAGTACGAGGTTCAACTCGGATACTTAGGGAAGCGGTAACGAAGCGTTACCGCTTACTCCAAGCTAGCCCTGCGGCTCGAGAAACTTGGGATCAAGCTTTAGCTCGTCATTGCTGTTAACGCCGACGCCACGTGCCTTAATATTGCTGGCGATCTGCTGCGCTTCATCCAGAGAGTGCATCGCATAGGTACCGCACTGGTACTCGTTCAGTTCGGGGATCTCGTTCTGCTGCTTCACCCCCAGCACATCTTCCATCGCCGCTAACCAGGACTTTCCAACACGCTCGGCATCAGGGGTTCCGATCAGGCTCATATAAAAGCCGGTACGGCAGCCCATCGGCGAGATATCGATAATCTCAACGCCGTCACCGTTAAGGTGATCGCGCATAAAGCCTGCGAACAGGTGTTCCAGCGTATGGATGCCGCGCTCGCTCAGAATCTCTTCGTTGGGACGACAGAAACGCAGGTCGAATACGGTAATGGTATCACCACCGGGGGTGGTCATGGTCTTGGCGACTCGTACCGCCGGCGCGTTCATGCGGGTGTGGTCTACGGTAAAACTGTCTAGCAAGGGCATTACGTTTTCCTCAGTCGTGTCGTTATCGAGCAATCAGCCGACAAATAATTAGTGGCGTTTAGCCAGCTGGCTTTCCAGCCCAAGCCGGGGAATATCAATTTTCGGGCAGCGATCCATCACCACCTGCAATCCGTACGTTTCAGCACGATGGGCCGCATCGCCGTTGATCACATCTAACTGCAACCATAACACCTTGGCTTTGATCCGGATTGCCGCTTCGGCAATTTCTGGCACCGCATCTGAGCGACGAAACACATCGACCATATCGATCTTGATTCGGTCAGGTATATCGTCCAACGAGGCAAACACCCGCTCGCCCAACAACTCCTCACTCCGACAGGCCGGGTTGACCGGTATTACCCGATAGCCGTGATGCTGCAGGTAGGCCATCACGCGATGACTCGCCCGCTGAGGTTTAGGGCTGGCACCGACCAGCGCGATCGTTTTAACCGAGGTGAGAATCTGTTTCAGGTAAGCATCATCGTAATGTAGGTGCATCTAAACCTCCTTTTATCGATCTCCGCATTCAGGGCAGTCGGGATCTCGCCCCAAGTTTAGGCTACGCCACTGCATATGCTTGGCATCGAGCAGCAATAACCGTCCCACTAACGAGGTACCAAAACCACTCAACAGCTTGAGCGCCTCCAGCGCCTGGGTCGTGCCGATCATACCAACCAGCGGTGCAATCACACCGCTATCAGAGCAGGTTAACGCGGCATCGTCACCACCGTCAGGAAATAGGCAACGGTAACAGGGGCTGTTCGGATCACGGCTATCGAACACACTGACCTGCCCCTCGAGCCGGATCGCAGCACCGGAAACCAACGGCGTGCGCTGCTGCACGCAGGCGCGATTAATGGCAAAGCGACTGACGAAGTTATCGCAGCAATCGACCACCAGGTCGGCCTGCTCAACCTGCTTCAGCAACGCCTCGCCTTCGAGTCGCTGGTTCAGGGTCGTGACCTTAATCTCTTCATTGAGCGCGGCGATCGCATCACGTGCCGACTCCACCTTAGTGCGACCGATATCCGCCTGAGTGTGAATAACTTGCCGCTGCAGGTTACTCAGGTCGACCGTATCGAAATCACTCAAGACCAGATGACCAACCCCAGCCGCCGCCAGATATTGAGCCACCGGCGATCCTAAACCGCCTAGACCGATAATCAACACCCGAGCTGCCAGCAGCTTGTCCTGACCGTCAACATCGACCTCGGGCAACATCACCTGGCGACTGTAACGCAGCAGCTGCTGATCATTCATCATGGCAAAGCTCCTCAAGGACCGAACCATACTGACCGATCGTTACCCGGTCCTGCTGATTCAGATCGGTGTAGGTTTGTACGCAAAGATAGCCGAGATTCGCTAATAGCTGGCGCACGGCAATGCCTTGATCGTAGCCGTGTTCGAACATCAACCAGCCACCCGCTTTGAGATAGCCGGTTGCTTGCTCGGCGATGGTACGGATATCGGCCAAACCCTGCTCGTCGGCCACCAGCGCGCTGATCGGTTCAAATCGCACATCACCCTGCTGCAGATGCGGATCCTGTGGATCGATATAAGGTGGATTGCTAACGATCAGATCAAACCGGCCCTGCAACGGCGCACACCAGCTACCCTGTACTATCTGAGCATTGTCGAGTGCCAACCGTTGCCGATTGCGCTCAGCCAACCGGCAGGCATCGGCAGAGTATTCAACCGCACTGATTCGCCAGCCGGGACGTTCGCTCGCCAATGCCAGCGCGATTGCGCCGCTACCGGTACCCAGATCGGCGACCCGCTTGGGCGTCACGTCCCTGTTATCGTTAGCATCGAGAGTATCCAATGCCAGCTCGACCAACAGTTCGGTTTCAGGGCGCGGGATCAGGGTTGAAGGGTTGACCTCCAGGGTCAAGGTCCAGAAATCGCGGCTACCGAGAATGTGGGCCACCGGCGCCCCCTGTTTACGCCGCTCCAACAGCGCCTCAAACGCCTGCAGCTGACACTCATCGAGCTCGCGTTCGGGCCAGGTATACAGATAACTGCGCGGCTTTTCGAGCACCTGCAATAGCAACAGCTGCAGATCCAGATCAGGGCTGTCAGAGACCGGGGTCAGCTCGGCCGACCGCGCCATCAGCTGGTCGATCCGTCGCTTGCTCGACTGCGCGCTCATCGGTGCTTATTCGCCCATCGCCGCCAGCTGTGTCGCCTGGTGTTCGTTAATCAACGGCTCGATGACCGCGTTGACATCTCCTTCCATCACCTCGGCCAGCTTATACAGGGTCAGGTTGATACGGTGATCGGTAACTCGTCCCTGCGGATAGTTGTAGGTACGAATTCGTTCGGAACGATCTCCGCTGCCGACCAGGCTCTTACGGGCATCAGCCTGCTCGGCCGCTTGCTTGTCCTGGATCCCGGCCAAAATCCGCGAGTTTAGCAGCGACAACGCCTTAGCACGGTTCTTGTGCTGCGACCGCTCCTCCTGGCATTCGACCACGATACCGGTTGGAATGTGAGTCAAGCGGATGGCCGAATCGGTCTTGTTGACATGCTGACCACCGGCACCCGAAGCGCGGAAGGTATCCACCCGCAGGTCGGCCTTGTTGATCTCGATAGCATCGGTGGTTTCAGCCTCAGGCATCACCGCCACAGTACAGGCCGAAGTGTGGATACGTCCTTGCGATTCAGTCTCAGGAACCCGCTGCACCCGGTGGGCTCCGGATTCAAATTTAAGCCGCGAGTAGACATCTTTGCCGACCACCCGGGTAATAATCTCTTTATAGCCGCCATGATCGCCAACGCTCTCGCTGATCACCTCGACCTTCCAACCCTGCCGTTCGGCGTATCGGGAATACATCCGAAAAAGGTCGCCAGCAAAGATCGCCGCCTCGTCACCACCAGTACCGGCGCGCACTTCGAGGAAGGTGTTATGACCATCGTTGGGATCTTTGGGCAGCAGCAGTTTTTGCAGATCGATCTCAAACTGCTCCAGCCGCGCTTTACCCTCCTTGATCTCCTCTTCGGGCACATCCTTGAGGTGCTCTTTCCCACTGAGATGTGGTTTATGTCTCATGAACAGTGCCGCAAGGCGAAAGCAGTAGATAAAACTTTCATATATTATTCCATTCTTGTTTTTTTCAGTTTTCATAACTTAGGAAACCAGCCTTTTAATAGTATTCAGATATATTATAATATAGGTAAAAAAAATTTAAAGTAAAATTTGACTTTTTTTTACATTTTTCCATTTTCGTACATAGGTGTATATATGTCCAGTTATTTTTTACCAGGAGCACCGCAGAGAAATCAGAATCTCAGACCCTTGTTCTCCAGGATTGTTT
>JBFFKD010000228.1:0-4932 GCA_041555595.1 Motiliproteus sp. | reverse complement strand
TCGGCCAATGACCTGCGCCTAATGATCAAGCTATCCGCCGAAGCCAATCCACACCTGCAAGAGCAGATTAACCAAGCATCGGCAGATGATGGCGAAATGTTCTTCCTGCAGGAAGAGGACGATTTCCTCAACGATCGCTGATTTTAACAACTGATCACTTACCGCATAGAGAGTAAAAAGGCCTCAATTGAGGCCTTTTTTATATTGAGAACCGACTCGCGTTTAATCAAACAGCCTTTACTATCGCCATCCTTGGCAGCGATATGTCCCGAAATCTATCGATGGCCGCTGGCTCCTAATTCAGTCAACGACTATAGCTCAGCTCGCCAGCCAACAGGGTATGGCTGACCTGCCCCGTCAGCGACTGCCCCCAATAAGGCGTATTCTGGCTTTGCGAATAGCTACTGTCCTGATCCAGGGTCCAGCGCTGTTGCGGATCAAAGATACAGATATCGGCGACTGCACCAACCGCCAGCTGACCCACATCGAGTCCCAGCAGCTGCGCCGGTTTCGAACTCAGTAACGCAACCAGCTGCGGCAGCTCCAGCAGTTGCTGTGCAACCAACTGCAGCCCCAATGGCAGCAGAGTTTGCAAGCCAATCATGCCCGGTTCGGTGACGCTGAACGGTGCCGCCTTGGCCGCAGCATCCTGCGGCTGATGATCGGAACTTAGCGCACTCAAGCCACCTCGCACCAACCCTGCCCGCAGCCCTGCCCGATCACCTTCAGAACGCAGTGGTGGCCGCAGGTGGTAGCGACCATCGAAGCCCTCCAGACAGGAATCGTCCAGCAACAACTGGTGAACTGCCACATCGGCGCTAACCGACTGACCCCGATCACGAGCCTGCTCGATCAGCAGGATAGAGCGCTCGCACGACAGCTGGCCAAAATGTAGCCGGGCGCCAGCCCGCTCCGCCAGTAATAGATAGCGAGACACCTCCAGCGTTTCAGCCACCTCTGGAATGCCCTCCAGACCCAGTCGCATCGCGGTCGCACCATCGTGAGCACAACCAGCGCCGAGCACGGGTTCATTAGCCCGGACAAACACCAGCAGGTCATGGGTTGCAGCGTACTCCAGACAACGCAATAACGTCTGTGAGTTATCGATACCGAAACCGGCATTGGTCAACGCCACGCAGCCGGCCTCTTTCAGGGCCACCATATTACTCAGCTGTTCGCCTTCCAGCCCTTTCGTCAATGCACCTAAAGGCAGCACCCGAACCTTACCGGCTTCAGCCGAACGGTCGGTGATCAATCGAGCCACAGCAGGGCTATCGAGTACCGGCTGGGTTACCGGCGAACAGCATAGGCTGGTAATACCGCCCGCTGCTGCTGCCGCACTTTCGCTTGCAATAGTGCCTTTCTGGGTCAAACCGGGTTCGGCCAGAAACGCCTGCAGGTCAATCAGCCCCGGGCACACTATCTGCCCCGTCGCATCGATCGTTCGTTCAGCTACAAATCCGGCCGGAGCTTGGCCTACCGCAGCGACACAACCGTCTTGCAGATAAAGGTCAAGCTGTTGGTCGATCCCATTAGCCGGATCGATCAGCCGGCCGCCTTGAATATGAGTGTTCATCAATTTTCTGCCCGGCTATTCGGTTAAGGTTCCGGTCTGCTGACCGCTGATCGCCATCGACATCACTGCCATACGGGTAGCAATACCGTAGCCAACCTGTTTCAAGATTAACGATTGGGCGCAGTCAGCCACTTCGGATTCGATCTCGACACCTCGATTGATCGGTCCGGGATGCATCACTATGGCGTCGGGGTTAGCCAACTTGAGCCGCTCACGGGTCAAGCCGTAGAGTTTGTAGAACTCTCCCTGCGACGGCAGGAAAGCACTCTGCATCCGCTCCAGTTGCAGTCGTAACATGATCACCACATCGACCCCTTTAAGCCCCTGGTTAAGGTCGCTATAGACCTTGACCCCCAGACTATCGATATCGGTCGGCAACAGGGTCTTGGGCGCGACTAAACGGACTTCATCGGCACCCAGTGTTTTCAATGCATGGATCTGCGACCGAGCCACCCGCGAATGGAGGATATCGCCGACGATGGCCACTTTGAGTGGTGCAAATTCGCCTTTATGGCGGCGAATAGTCAGCATATCCAGCATCGCCTGGGTCGGATGCGCATGACGGCCGTCACCGGCGTTGATGATCGCCACATTTGGGGTCACATGCTGGGCGATAAAGTGCGCAGCGCCACTGTTGGGATGCCGTACCACGAACATATCGCTCTGCATCGCCTCCAGATTCCACAGCGTATCGCGTAACGTCTCGCCCTTAGTGGTAGCCGAAGTGGCGATATCGAGGTTCAGCACATCAGCCGACAACCGCTTGGCAGCCAACTCGAAGGTACTACGGGTACGGGTACTGTTCTCAAAGAACAGGTTTACCACCGTCTTACCGCGCAATAACGGCACCTTCTTGACCGATTGCGCCCCCATATCGACGAATGAATCGGCGGTGTTGAGAATATCGGTTAGCAGCCCACGATCGAGCCCTTCAGTGGTCAGAAAGTGACGTAACTGACCCTGCTCATTGAGCTGCAGCAGAGGGCTGGTCAGAGGTTTGGCTGGGTGGCTGTCACTGGATGGATTCATCACAACGGTTTCCAGGTCGGTTCAAATGTTATTAAGCAGTCTGTGCATTAGTGGTCGGAACCAGTTGCAGTGCCAATGGCTGCGGCCCTGACAGTTTGACCTGCTGGCCCGGCTGCAACGATAACGACTGGCCAACAATATCGGCTCGGATCGGTAGTTCACGCGCTTGCAGATCCAACAACGTTAGCAGCAGCACCGACGCTGGACGACCATAATCAAACAGCTCGTTGAGTGCGGCCCGAATGGTTCGACCGCTCATCAACACATCATCGATCAACACTATGTCGCGCCCTTCGGTGGCAACAGGCAATGCTGATGGCTGCACCTTGGGGTTGAGACCGATACGGGTAAAATCATCGCGGTAGAAGCTGATATCGAGCACTCCGATCGGTGCTTCCAGCCCCAGCAGTTGGTTGATCCGCTCGGCCAACCATACCCCACCGGTACGAATACCAACCAGCATCGGTTGGTCGATGCCACGTTCGGCGAGTTGCTGCCTGAGCTGCTCGGTCATCGTCTGCAACAGTTGCTCAACATCGATGCTGTCGATAGATGGCGTCATGGTGAAACCCTTAGTCGGTTAACTTGTCTTGGCTGGAGCGGTGCACCGGTTCACGAAACCAGCTCTCAAGAATCAATTGCGCGGCCAAACCGTCCATCGAATGCTTCTTAAAATCGGCTTCACCACCGCCTTGCAGGTGATAGCCTTTGGCTTCATGACTGGTCAACCGTTCATCGATCAAATAGCTGGGGCGGTCGTATCTGGCTTGTAGACGGTTGGCAAATTTACGCACCCGAAACGACATTTCGCACAGGCTGCCGTCCATGTTCAGTGGTAGCCCCACCACAAAAGCTTCAGGCTGCCACTCCTCGATCAGCGCCTCGATTCGACTCCAATCTGGCACCCCATCTTTAGCCGAAATAGGCTTGAGCGGAGTTGCCGTTTCGGTAATCGCCTGCCCCACAGCAACACCAAATCGGGTAGTGCCAAAATCAAATCCAAGAATCAAACGATATGCTCACTATGATGCGGTATATAACCAGATATTTGGCGCAAATTCCGACACCATCAACATAGTCTCAGGCGTGCCCGCTCTGCGATGTCAACAGGTCGAGATTAACCCCAAGTTTGGCCGCGGCGGCGTTGAGTCGCTGATGCGATTGCGTGGCGAATAGTATATCCAAATCGGCCGGACAACTTAACCAGCTATTGTGCAAAATCTCCTGCTCCAGCTGGCCGGCGCCCCAACCCGCGTAACCCAGTGCAATCAAATACTGCTCGGGGCCCGAACCGTCGGCGATGGCATGCAGGATATCCACAGAGGTAGTCATCGATACTCGGTCATTGATCGGGTAACTGGACTTCCAACTCTGCTCGGTAGCGCTGTGCAGAATAAACCCCCGATCAACCTGAACCGGCCCGCCGGAGTAGACCGATCGAGTGCCGTTACACACCGGGTCGACCTGGATTTCAAGATCCATATGCCCCAGCATCTGTTCAAACGACAGCTCCATCGGTCGATTGACCACGATCCCCATCGCCCCCTGATCACTATGTTCACAGATATAGGTCAAGGTCTGCTCAAAATTTCGATCATGCAGGTGCGGCATCGAGATCAAAAAATGGTCGCACAAGTTCATGTTATCTAATGGTTCACTCATAACTGTGAAGTATCGCTCCACAACGCCGCGGACTCAAGGGAAGCGGAAAATAGTGTGACTTGGCGGCACCCTGCATTAATTTCGTCCGGCTAACTATTTGAAACGTTAGTCAGTACTTTTATCTCGTCCGGCAGACTGTTATAAAGGATGGCTTCGAAACAATATTTCAAACGACACAGAATACCCGGTGAGAATCATGCCGGCCGTGGGCGTTATCTGAAGGGATCCGAATGGCCAAGCTGAATGTGCTGATAGTTGACGATGCAGCCTTTATCCGCGAAATGGTTCGTAAAACACTGCGTGCCCGCTTCCCAACGATGCAGGTTGACGATGCGATCAACGGCCGCAAGGCACAGCAGATGATCGAAAAGATGGAGTACGACCTGATTCTGTGCGATTGGGAGATGCCCGAAATGTCGGGGATCGAGCTACTGACTTGGATGCGACAAGAGAAAAAATCCCGAGTCCCGTTTGTCATGGTTACCAGCCGTGGCGATAAAGCCAATGTGGTCGAAGCCATTCAAGCTGGTGTTACCGACTATATGGGCAAACCCTTCTCCAGCGAAAATTTACTGGCTAAAGTGGTTAAAGTTCTCGGTAAACACCACAACCTACGTGAACTAGAAGGTCGCTCAGGTTCTAATGGATCAGGCCAGGTCGGCGAT
>JBFFKD010000227.1:0-4935 GCA_041555595.1 Motiliproteus sp. | reverse complement strand
GCCCCAGAAACGGTCTGTTTCAGCGCCGGAATTGGCTAAGAAGATGGGGCGTCTGGCGATGATGGCGCGCCCGCCCTGAATAAGATCGACCGGGCCTGCAATGATATAGGTTCGCTGTTGGATCGAACGGTTGGCGATTTCGCGTCGTTTGGGATCGGCAAGTAGGTTGTGCCCCAGGGCTTTTCGATTACGCTCCAGATCGGTCAGATAGGTGACGATGCCATTGGGCGCCAGTTGCAGGCTCATAACTCCCGTTAAATCATCTTTAAGCATGGTGGCGAAACTGTCGAACTCTTCGGGGCTGAACTGTTGGTGGGTGGTGACGAATGCGCTGAGGCTGCTGGTCAGGTTGAGTCGGACATGCATCGCCGATGAGAGCAGCGAGGCGACATCTTTGAGCCGTTGTTCGGCGGTTGCCATCGCTTGCTTTCGTTCTGCGGCGGCTTCGGTCTGATGGATCCAGAACCCCACCAAGAGCACAACGCTAAACATCAGCAGGGCACCGGCCAAGGCGCTCCAGTTGAGTGAGTGGGAGGCGTTGTTAAGCCAGGAAGGGGGGCGGTGAGTCACGTTGCTATCCATGTCCTGTTACACCAGTTTGGGTGCCTAAAATAAGGCGTAGCCTCTGAGTTGATGCGAGATCAAGGCTTTAAATCACTCTATTACGGTAGTTTAGATGAACTAATCGATAGGGCTTTATAAACCAACATAGAGATGATTTGTATCATTATTATCCGTGGGTTGTTAACTGGCTAGTTTGCCGATCAGTGCGACCCCTTGTCGGTAACCCAGTCCGCCGTTGCCGTGGACCATCGCCAATTGCTCATCCCCGTCCAGCAGGGCGTGGTGGATACTGACGAGAGCGTTCAGAGCCGGATTGTTCCAGGCCGCTCGCGCCAGATTCATGCCGCCGGTGACGGTGATGCTGTGCTGTTGTAAAAAGCTCGGGATCTGTTCCAGCAGATCAACCAGGCCCGATGCCAGCAGAAACGCCATCGGCACCACTGGATAGCAGGTGTAGGCTTCGAGTAACGCATCCCCTTGCTTGAACCGTTCGGCAAAGTCGACCTCGGCCTGCTGGCAGCATTGCTGGTAGGCTTGGCGTAGGTGATCGTACTGGGCGATCCTGTCGATCTGCTCTGGACCGTCTGCTTCTAACCGACTCAGTCCGACCGCTTTGATCTCCAGCATCGCATCGGCAGGGCATTGCAGTTGCTGTGCTAACGCCTCACTTACGATCAGCAATCGACCCTTAAAATCGACCATCGGGTTGGCGCAATCGACGCCGCGAAACAGCGAGGTGATCGGTTTATGCCAGCGTTCGTTTGGCATCAGTTCGGGAGCGAAATCATCGTTCAGTGCATTGCGGTAGCTGAGGCTGTAATTGTCGAACAGCGCGTGGGCCAGTTCACGGAAGGTCGCCTCGTCGATCGCATGGTTGCTCAGAAAACGCTTGGCCAGTTCGGTATAGGCTTCTGTCAGCGGCTGATCGTCACCGTAGACCGCCATCTGCTGCAGTCGCTGGTGCCGGGCGTAACCGGTCTTGATGTCGTCCTCGCCACAGATTAGCACCGCCGGTAGTCCTTGCTCGATCAGTTGCTTGGCGCGTGCCAACGCTTCGATCGGGGCGCAGCCGCTGCGAAAATGGTCGTCTTGCTCGGGGCTGTGCCAATCGGTACGCAGCGGATCGATATGTAGCACCCGGATCGGCTGGTTTAGTGCTTCGATCTGCTGCTCCAGCTCCAGGCAGTGGCTCATCGAGCCGATATTGTCGAGGGTTTTGGCGGCGGAGATGATCAGGGCTCGGCTCATACGGGGGCTCCGATGGAGGGTTAAGTTGCGCTAGTCTACCGTATTGATGCCGCTATCGAGAGCAGTTCAGCAACTGTGGCCGTTCGATCTAATCGTCTTGGTCTGGGTTTGGCCGGATACACCCGGAAAGTCTTCAAACAGCGCACTCAGCATCTGATTGAAGATCGGTGTGATCAGGGCGCAGTTGCTGCTGCTTCGGGCGCGGCCTTGGTATAATCGCAGCGGGTCGCTGCCGCGGAGGTTGTTGCGCTCGACGATATCGACCGCGATGGCGCTGCTATACCGGACTTCGCTGCTGCGGGTGTCCGCACTCGGTTCGGATCTGATCGGGCTGTGGCCACTGTCGATAGCATATGACAAGAAGCCCAGCAGGTGCGAATCATGGCTGCTGTCAGCTGCGACAATATGGAACCCTTGCTTGCTTAAGAACTGCTCCAACAGCTGCCGGTGATGATCGAATTCGAGCGTGTCTTCGAGTCGCTTATCGCCGGCGACTATCTGGATCGAACTGTTCTGGTCGTTACGGAGCTGGGCCGGATCGACACGATGGAAACTGATGACGGTGGTCTGGACGTTGCTGCAACCGACTAACAGGAGTGCCAGCAACAGGCCGGCCAGCGGCTTGGGGGATAGCCATTGGGGGGTGTTGTTGGCGATCAAACGGGTCAGTGAGGCGATCACGGGCGCTCCTGGCGATAGTCAGACAAACACGGGCTTTGAGAGCTTTAATTGACAGCACAGCGCCGGGATTAGTTCCGATACAGCCTCCGGCAGCTGCGGGGGGAGTGCCGCCGGAGACGAGCCGAGCGAGCCCCAGTTGCTGGCGGTTAGCGGTTCGGCAGCGCCAGGTACAGCGCGTTACCACCGCGGTCGATCAGCAGTAGCAGGGTCGAGCGCTTGTTATCGGCCGCCGCGGCGAACTGCTCCAGTGTATCTATCTGCCGGCGGTTGACCGTTACGATCCGATCGCCCGGGCGTAAGCCGGTATAAGCGGCCGGACTGTTGGGTTCGATCGAATCGATCACTACCCCGTGGTCGCTATCGAGCAGTACTGCGCCAGCCAGATTAGGGTTATAGCGCTTGCCTTCGGTCGCGCCCTGGCCTGGTTGTTCCAGTTCGACCGTCTGACGAAAGCGTCGGTTGTCGCGCAGTAGATCGAAGGTCAGCGACTTGCCGATCAGCCACACACCCAGCTGTGAGCGCAGAGACGCGGTGTTATCGACCGACTCGCCGTTGACCCTCAGTACCACATCACCGGCTTTGACTCCGGCCTTATCGGCCGCCGATCCGGGTGCCACCTCACTGATCAGCACCCCTGTTTCACCGTCCTTGATGCCGAACGCCTCGGCCAGATCGGGCGACAGGTCCTGGATCACGACCCCCAGCCGGCCACGTCGAACTTCGCCGGTCTCGGCCAGTTGCTCAGTGATGGCACGGGTCATATTGCTGGGGATGGCAAAACCGATACCGACATTGCCGCCCCCCGGTGCGATGATGGCGGTGTTGATTCCCACCAGCTGGCCGCGCAGGTTGATCAGTGCACCTCCCGAGTTGCCCGGGTTGATCGAGGCATCGGTCTGGATAAAGTTCTCGTAGCCCTCGATCCCAAGTCCGGTTCGTCCCAGTGCGCTGACGATGCCGGTGGTGACGGTTTGGCCCAGCCCGAATGGATTGCCGATCGCGACCACGAAGTCACCCACCTCCAGCAGGTCGGAATCGGCCAGCGGCAGCGCGCGCAGGTTATCGGCTTTGATCTTGAGCAGTGCCAGGTCGGCGTCGGGATCGCTGCCGATCAGCATCGCCTTGAGGTTCCGGCCATCGGTCAGGCCGATGTTGATCTCGTCGGCGCCCTTGATAACGTGATAGTTGCTGACGACGAGCCCTTGCTCGGCATTGATGATCACACCCGAACCGGCGCTCTGCGAACGTTTGAGCTGGCGTGGTTGCTGTCGTTGCTGTGGCGGCAGGTTGAAGAAACGGCGGAAGAACGGATCGTCCAGCAGGGGGTTGCTGCTGGTCCGCTGGTGGGTGAAGGTGGAGATGTTAACCACCGCCGGGGTGACCCGTTTGAGCAGCGGCGCCAAGGTGGGCAGCGGTTGGCCCTGCGCGTCGCTAACCGGCAGCCCGGCCTGGCTGCTGGTCGTGAATAGTAGCGTCAGCAGGCTTGAAAGTGTGATTGCTAGAATGATGGTTTTTAGCAAGCGCGAGAGCTGTGTCATGGTGCCTAAGTCTCTAATCTGTGTTGGTTGGTTGCTGCCAGTGCTGATGTTGCTGAACAGGTTGGAGCGTTAATGTTGGGGAAAGTTTAATGGCAGGAGTAATAAAGTAGAGCGGGGGGAGTGGGGTTTCAAGGCCGTTGTTGTCAATTATCGGACTCTGATGGCTTAAGCGCGCAATAAAGCTCAGAGCAGGCCTCATTCTCCACTGCCATGACGACCGCTAACAACCTGCCACAAGTCATGTTTATCGCGACAACTCTCTGATACATTCAGACAGATCCTCATGCGATGAGGTATGGATGATGTTACCCGTTTTGGCTCAGAAAAGGATGCTGTAATGACTGATCGGACCGGCTCAGCCGATAAAGCCCATCAACCCTACCAAGACCGTAACGTCTGGAGGCGCGGATTGATGATGCTGGTGTTCGCCTTCTGCCTCGGTGTCGCCAAATTCGTCATGTTCGCGGTGGTGCTGTTCCAATTCGCCAGCGTGCTGTTGACCAGTAACACCAACGCCAACCTGCTCCAGTTCGGCCAAGCGCTGAGCGTGTATCAGTATCAGATCATGCGGTTCCTGACCTATAACAGTGAGGAACAGCCCTTTCCTGTGGGGGAGTGGCCATCGGATGGATGAGTTTTTTACCATTTATATTAAGGGTTTAGTAGTAGATGCTTCAGATAAAATCATTTCTAGCTACATCGATCGTAAAAATTTTGGGTTGTTTGTCACTATCAGCTGCTAGGTATGTTGGAGTTATGCTGGGGTGGGTTAGTTACGCTCTCTCAACTCGAATGGTAAAGGTTACCCGTCAAAATATTGATATTTGCCTGCCTGATCTGCCAGAGAGTGAGCGTGCTAAATTGACTCTCCGAAGTGTCTTAGAGACCGGTAAATTGGCCGCAG
>JBFFKD010000226.1:0-4941 GCA_041555595.1 Motiliproteus sp. | reverse complement strand
CCTTAGCGATCAGGCTGTCTTTGTTGGGGGATGATTTTTCGTGCTCAAAGGCCGGACGGATCTGATCGCGTTCCTCAACAAAGGTGAGGTTTTCATCACCGGCATCGGTGTTGATGAAGTGGCTGAAGCGCTTGAGCTTTTCTTTATCCTGCAAGGTGATGGCCCACTCGCACTGGTAGTTGTCGATATTGAGCTGCATTTCGGCTTCCAGGTCAGCACCGAGTTCGAGGCTATCGCTGAGGATCACCTGCTGCAGGTAGTCGAGACCGCCTTCGAGGTTATCCATCCACACCGAGGTGCGCTGCAGTCGATCGGCGGTGCGGATGTAGAACATCAGCAGCCGGTCGATGGTTTGGATCAGCGTCGCTTTATCTAGGTCGGTGGCGAACAGGTCGCCGTGGCGTGGCTTCATGCCGCCGTTGCCGCAGACATACAGGTTCCAGCCGTTCTCGGTGGCGATCACGCCGATATCCTTGGATTGGGCTTCGGCGCACTCGCGGGTACAGCCCGATACGGCGAACTTGATCTTGTGCGGTGAGCGCAGCCCTTTGTAGCGGTTCTCCAGCTCGATCGCCAGGCCGACCGAATCGTCGACACCGTAGCGACACCAGTTGCTGCCAACGCAGGATTTAACCGTCCGTAGCGACTTGCCGTAGGCGTGGCCGGTCTCAAATCCGGCGTCGACCAGTCGCTGCCAGATCGGCGGTAGCTGGTGCAGCTGGGCGCCGAACAGGTCGACCCGCTGGCCGCCGGTGATCTTGGTATACAGGCCGAACTCCTTGGCGACTTCACCGAGTACGATCAGCTTGTCGGGGGTGATCTCGCCACCAGCGATCCGGGGCACTACCGAGTAGGTGCCGTCTTTCTGCATGTTGCCCAGATAGATGTCGTTGGTGTCCTGCAGGCCGATGTGTTTGTCATCCAGCACGTAGTCGTTCCAGCAGCTTGCCAGGATGTTAGCCGCTGCTGGCTTGCAGACGTCACAACCGTGACCGTTGCCGTGCTTCTCTAATAGCAGGTCGAAGCTTTCGATCTTCTCGACCCGCACCAGGTGGTACAATTCTTGGCGGCTGTAGGGGAAGTGTTCGCACAGATCTTTGCTGACTTCGACCCCGAGTTCTTCGAGTTCGTGGTTGACCAGACTGGTCAGCAGCGGCACACAGCCACCGCAGCCGCTACCGGCCTTGGTAAAGCCTTTGACATCGCCGACCGAACAGCAGCCACCGCCACTGATCGCGGTGCGGATATCTCCCTTGGAGATATCGTGGCAGGAGCAGATCTGAGCGGATTCTGGCAGAGCCGCTACCCCAAGCCCGGTTTGACCGTCGTCGTTGCGGCTGGGCAGGATCAGCGACTCGGGGTACTCGGGCAGGGTTATCTCGTTGAGCATGTACTGCAGCAGGGTGCCGTAGTCCTCGGCATCGCCGACCAGTACCGCGCCCAGCAGCAGCTTGTTGTCGTCGCTGACGACAATCTTCTTGTAGACCTCGTTGGGCTGGTTGAAATAGGTGTAGATTTTGGCGCCAGGGGTGATGCCCTGAGCATCGCCAATGGAGGCGACATCGACGCCCATCAGCTTCAGCTTGGTGCTCATGTCGGCACCGTCAAAGGTCAGCGTCTGTTCGCCGCAGCTGATATGTGAGGCGGCGACTTTGGCCATCGCGTAACCGGGAGCTACCAGGCCGAAGATACGGCCGTTCCACAGCGCGCACTCGCCGATGGCGTACACGTCAGGATCGGAAGTCTGGCACTGGTTGTTGACGCTGATGCCGCCACGCTCGCCGATCATTAGACCGGATTGGCGCGCTAGTTCATCCTGCGGCCGGATACCGGCCGAGAAGATCACCAGGTCGGTTTCAAGATGCTCGCCGTCGGCGAACTCCATCCGGTGGGTATGGTTCTCGCCCGCGACGATACGACTGGTGGCTTTGGACAGATGGACGCCCACGCCCAGATCTTCGATCTTGTCTTTGAGCAGCGCGCCGCCGCTGTTGTCGACCTGAACCGCCATCAGCCGCGGGGCAAACTCGACCACGTTGGCTTGCAGTCCCAGATCCTTGATCGCCTTGGCCGCTTCCAGCCCCAGTAGGCCGCCACCGACCACGGTGCCGGTCTTGGCTCCGTTGCGAGCCGCTGCGGTGATCGCTTCCAGATCCTCGATGGTGCGGTAGACGAAGCAGTTGTCACGGTCGTTGCCTTCAATCGGCGGTACAAACGGGTACGAACCGGTCGCCAGCACCAGCTTATCGTAGTTCAGGACCTGGCCCCTGGCGGAGGTCACCGTTTTGGCTTCGGTGTCGATCGACACCACCTTGTCTTCCAGATGTACCGTCACCCCCTGGCTCTCATATTTTTCCAGGGTGGTCATGGCCAGGGGGTCGGCACTGCGGGTCTTGAAGAAGTCGGTCAGATGCATGCGGTCGTACGCGACCCTAGGCTCTTCGCTGAAGGTGATGAGCTGGTATCGGTGGGCGTCATCGCTGGCCAGCAGGCTTTCGATAAACTGGTGGCCGACCATGCCGTTGCCGACAATAATAACTGTTTGTTTGTGTTCACTCATAACTGACTCCAAATCCTGGTAGCACTTTGCCGGTGCTTGATCATTGCTAGACTGCGTTTCGGTTGTGGCTGCCTGCCATCGAGTCGCAGTTCACTCCCCGTCGGTCGAACCAAAAAATTACCGCTAGGCGGTAGCACTGGCCTGAATGTCCTGGGCAGGCTGGTGTTCAGTTTTTTGTTCTGTGTCTGTTTGCGGGCGGTGCTTGTCCAGCTCTTCGACTTTGCGCTGCTTCTCGTACAGGAAACTCAGCACCGCCTGGCGGTACTTGTTGTAGGTGGGATCGTCGGCCAATTGAATACGGTTGCGGGGGCGTTCCAGTTCAATGTTCAGAATTTCGCCGACGGTGGCGGCCGGACCGTTGGTCATCATCACGATCCGGTCCGATAGCAGTACCGCCTCATCGACATCGTGGGTGATCATGATCACGGTGTTGTTGAGCTCGGCCTGGATCTCCATCAACGAGTCCTGCAGGTGGGCGCGGGTCAGCGCATCGAGGGCGCCGAAGGGTTCATCCATCAGCAGCACTTTGGGTTCCATTGCCAGTGCACGGGCGATACCGACTCGTTGCTTCATGCCGCCGGAGATCTCGTCCGGACGCTTGTCCAGGGCGTGATCCATATGCACCAGTTTGAGGTTGTACTCGATCCAGTCCCGCATCTCGGCTTTTGACTTCTTGCCCTTAAACACCTGCTTGACCACCAGTTCGACGTTCTCGTAAGCAGACAGCCAGGGCAGCAGGCTGTGGTTCTGGAATACCACTGCGCGCTCGGGGCCCGGTTCGTTGACCTCGCGACCATCCAGCAGCACTCCGCCCTGAGTCGCCTGATACAGTCCGGCGACGATGTTGAGGACTGTCGACTTACCGCAGCCGGAGTGGCCGATCAGTGATACGAATTCACCTTCGGCAATCTTTAGGTTGACCCCATCCAGTGCCTTGAAAGGGCCATTGGGAGTGGGGAACTCAATTGATACTTGGCTGATTTCTAAATGGCTACTCATCTCTAATATCCTCTGTCGCTATGCTTTACTCATCGCTAACTAGCGCTGCACGGCGCTCTTATCCCAGCAAACTTTTCGTTGCAGCATCAGCATGATGCGGTCAAGTGCGAAGCCGATGATGCCGATCACCAGAACCGCGACCATGATCCGTCCCAGTGAGTTGGAACTGCCATTTTGGAACTCATCCCAGACGAACTTTCCCAGACCCGGGTTCTGCGCCAGCATTTCGGCGGCGATCAATACCATCCAGGCGATGCCTAACGACAACCGCAGGCCGGTAAACATCATCGGAATGGAGGAGGGCAGGACGATCTTGAACACGTGGGTTAGAAAGTTAAGCCGTAACACCTGGCTGACATTTTTTAGATCCTGGCTGATGGCTGAGACTCCGACGGCGGTGTTGAGCATGGTCGGCCACAGGCAGCACAGGCTGACAGTGATCATCGAGGTGATGAACGACTTGGCAAACATCGGGTCGTCGGTGACATAAACCGCGCTCACCACCATCGTCACCAGCGGCAACCAGGCTAGCGGCGAGACCGGTTTGAACAACTGAATCAACGGGTTGAGGGCGCTGTACAGTGCGTTGTTGAGGCCGATCATGATGCCGACCGGAATCGCGATTAAGGATGCGGCGATAAAGCCAGCCATCACCGTGATCAGGCTGGTGCCGATCTGGTCGATAAAGGTGGGCTTGCCGGTGTAAGGGCGCGTCTTGATCTTAGCGTCGGGATTTTTGGCCAGTTTGTTGGCGTTGCGCTGATCCTGACGTTGGTAAAAGGCGACCTCTTTCTGGCGCTCGGCTTTGTGTTCGTCCAGCAGACTGATGCTCTGCTGGTAGACCTGGGTTGGCCCTGGAAACTGACCCAGTGATGTGTCAATACTGTTGGCTGCGGCTCCCCAAAAGAACAGGAAGGCCAGCAGGCCAACGCTGGGTAAAGCCATTGTCTTAAGAATCAGAGTCAGCTGCTCGGCGCGATTTTCGCCACGGGCCAGTTTGACAAAGGGTTGCAGCCAGGCCATTTGGGTTAGAGTTCGACTCATAATAATTTCCTGTTAAAGGACTCCATCCATGGAGTCCTGATTACGTCAATGCGGCTGACTTAGATCTGTTGATCACCCTTGAGTCCGATAGCAAACTTATTCAGGTAGGCGTTAGGCTGTTTGCCGTCATAAACGATGTTGTCGATAAAGTGTTTCTGCGGCGCGCGGTAGCCGTCTTCACTGGCGAAATCAGGGAAGTCGCTGGCAGACATCTTGCCCTCAGCGATCAGCTCCTTGGCCGCTTGCTGATAGATATCGGGGCGATAGACTTTTTTAGCGATATCCATAAACCAGCTATCGGGCTTCTGCTCGCTGATCTGACCCCAGCGGCGCATCTG
>JBFFKD010000225.1:0-4949 GCA_041555595.1 Motiliproteus sp. | reverse complement strand
TTTGCCTTCATAGATGGCAGGGCCTCCAGTACCGGTACTGAAGAAAGCCGCCACCGCCTTTTTCAGCACGGTGGGGTTGGACGCGGCGAACCGAGGGGATATACGCGGATTTTGCTGGTGCAGATCGACAATATCACCCGCTATAAGAGTGATTGTCTCAGTACCACCGAGTCGTTCGAATAAATAGGCTGACATGGTTTAGCTCCTACTTATGTGTATCGTTCTAAAGACCCTGAGATCGTAACCTTTATAATCGCACCTATAATTGTAACGATGATCGCTCTGCCGCAGCCTTTAAGCGATATAGCTTCCACCCGAATCGTCGGGCCAGACGGCATGCGGTATCGGTAGGGGACTGTTACAGCGGGGATCATCGATGATTCCCCCTAACCCTAAAAGATTAGTTCAGATGACGAATATCAACAAACCCCTCGCTCCAAAACTCCGCCAAACAGCAGCCCGATAGGCTAGGTCGCGAGGATCTCCTTGATTATTTACATCAATCCTATCGGTTAACCCATACCTGAGCTGACTATTCACGCTACGATTAGTTTTCAATCGATCCAATTCAGATTCAGCTCTACCGCTTCATTCGCATCGATACAGGGGTTCGGCTATGTCGCAAAGTTCTTCGTCGCAAGGTTCTGCGCCTCTAAACGCTAAAGCGCACAGTTCTAAAAAAGCGGTCCTGACCGCGATTACGACCAATAGTCTGGTAACCCTGATCAAGTTCGCCGCCGCCATCTTCGGCGGTTCGGCCTCGATGATGAACGAGGCGATCCACAGCCTGATGGATACCCTCAACCAAGGGTTTCTGTACCGCGGCTTGATGGTGGCCGAGCAGCCCGCCGACCAACAATACGCTTTCGGTCACGGCCAGAAGAAATACCTGTGGAATCTGTGGAGTGCCATCGGCTTGTTTTCGATCGGGTGCGGCCTGGGACTGGCGCACGCCTGGCACAGTTATCACGACATCGATGCGATTCAACCCGCTGAGGATCTGCTAGTACTCGGCTTCTCGCTGCCAGCACTATGGATCAGCCTAGCCGTGCTGAGTATCGCCTTTGTGCTGGAGGGTTACTCGTTTCTGGTCGCCTTTGTCGAATTCTACCGCCGGATGCGCGCTGAAGGGCGCTGGAACCCGTTTAGCTACCTGCTGGCTTGCGAAGATGCGACCCTGGTGGCGGTGGTGTTGGAAGACTCGGTAGCGATGCTGGGTCTGGCGATGGCCAGCACCGGTATCATTCTGACCGCTCAGACCGGCAACCCGATCTGGGATATCGGTTTCTCGTGCGCCATCGCGCTAATGCTGGGACTGATCGCGTTCTATCTCGGTTACGTCAATATGCGCTACCTGGCCGACCTACGCGATCTGCGCGCCGAACAACTATTTCGCCAACTGATCAAAAAGCATAGTGAAGTCGACCAACTGCACGATCTGCGTTCGATCATCATCGACGAAAATTACAGCCTGCTGGTGGCTGATATCGAGCTACGCGAAGAGGTGATCCTGGCTCAACTGCAACCCAGGATACAACAGCGCGCTCGGTCACTGCTGGCCGATCTGCCGCTGGAGCGACAACAGCAAGCCAATGTGATCGAGTACGTCGAAGCCCGTGCAGCGGTTGAGCTGGCACTGGCACGCACCGAAGAGATCGCCCGCGAACTGGAACAGCAGCTCAAGCAGCAACTGCCCCGTGTCGGTCATGTCACGCTGGAGGTCAGCGGCCTATCGACCCCGGCCAACGATGAATCGACCCAGTCGCTGGCCGAAGCCGAAGCACAGCCCGCTACATAAACCGCGACAGTGGCAGCGAAAAGGGGTGGCTAAACCGGCGTAGCTGGCTAGCCCTCGGCAGCCTGATAGCGCTGCCGCAGCTGCTCAACCCGCAACCGGTTGGCACCAAAATCACTGGTACCGACCCGCGAGGCTGAACGAATCTGGATCACCCCCTCGTCGGCATCCAGCCGTGCCTCCAGATCATCGACGAAACCGAACAGCGAACTGGTGAAGGTCGCGGCCAGATAATCCGGTTCGACCTTAACCAGCTCACCGCCCTGGTCGCGAATAGCGGCCTGTAACCGCTGCCAGGCCAGATCGGCCGCATTTCCGGATAGTTTAAGCGGGTTCACCCGATTATCGGCAGGGGTACCGTTCTCGCTACTAACGCAGTTGGGTTTGGGAGAGCAGGCTGATAGTTGCTGGTTGACCAACCCTACCGCCCCCCCCTGCTTGGAGTCGATCGCCTTAACGATAAACAGAATCAGCACCGCCACTAACGTCCCACCGACCGACAAACCAAGAATGCTTAACAATTTCATGAACGGCTCCCACCGAGAAAACGATAATCGTTGATCAGAGCATTATACCCGCCGCCAGCGGCGATGAACCGATTAACCGACTGGATCGAAACAAAGCACCAGATCCCCGACCAAATTCATGGCAGAATAGCGAAACTCTGGGCGGCAGTCGCCACAGAAAATCATTTAAACAGCCATCGAGCGCCCATAAAACGGCCCACTAAATAGGTAATGCCTGTGTTCAAAATAGTGTTAATTGTGATCGCCATCGCGGTGATCTTGTTCGGAGTTAAACGATTCTCCGGCAACCCGAAAGTCACCGCCGAAAACGTCCGGTTAGGAGAGGATTTTCTGGCTAACAACGCCAATCAGGACGGGGTTACCACGACGGAATCGGGGCTACAGCTCAAAGTATTGGCAGCGGGTGATGGCAGCGAGCACCCGGGGCCAACCGATAAAGTCAAAGTTCACTACCACGGTACCCTGATCGACGGCAGTGTATTCGACAGCTCGGTCGAACGTGGCGAACCGATCGCCTTCGGTCTCAATCAGGTGATCCCAGGCTGGACCGAAGGGTTGCAGACGATGGTGGTCGGCGAGAAGACCCGATTATTCATCCCTAGCAAACTCGGCTACGGCGATCGTTCAGCCGGATCGATCCCTGCGGGATCCACACTGATTTTCGACGTCGAACTGATCGCGATCAACCCTTAACCGGTGAGCGAATTAACGAGCAAACAGGTCACTGCAGTGGTTGCTGTCGATCCAGCCCTCTGCCCTCTGTGCCGCCAACCCAACAGCTGCGGTAACCTTGAGACAGCCACCAATAGCAGCACCGAACAGACAAGCGGCAACCAAGCAAAGAGGTGCAGCGGTGACAGTCATTGCTGGTGCCAGGATGTCGACATCAGCTTCCCCGCCGAGCTCTGCGCTCAGGTGGCCGAACCTGAGCAACGCCAGGCCTGCATCTGCCGCCGCTGCGCTGAATCCTTCCAGCGCTCAGCAGCAGATCCCTGCAACGCAGAACCCGCTAGTTAAAACCCCAGTAACTGAAAGTCCAGTAACCAACAGCCCAGTCGCTAAACAGTTACCGGACAGCGTTCACGGCATCTGCGCCGTCGGTCCAATCAACAACCGGCCTGACGGCACAGCCCACCATACAGATCGAGCATCTGCTCAAGCCAGTCATTGATAGCATCATCGTCGGCCAGAACTCTTCTGTCCGAGCCGCAACGCGCCAGCATAAAGCAGCCCATCAGAATGTAATCGGCGTAGGCCGGTTGATCGCCGCTCAAAAAGGGCTGCACCGCCAACGTCATGCGTGCCGGTGTCAGCGCCTGGGCCAGTACCGCACGCTGCTCATCATCATCTTTCTCGAACTGCTCCAGCGTCATACCGAAGCGCTTTTCGCGCGTTTCACGGAAATAGGCCTGGTCGGTTTGATTGAGGCCGTTAAAGATATCCATAACGATGATGCGGAACATCGGTCCCATGATCTGAGTATTGGCCCAGGTTTCGATAAATCGTGCCTGTCCCCGGGCGATATCGCTCCCCATCAGTGGCGGTGCGTCGGGATAGGCCTGATCGAGGTAGAGGGCTATATCGAAGCTGTCGCTGATCGTCTGGTCGCCGTCGTCGATGACCGGCACGGTGGGGCTGCCCGAATGGGCGATACTCTCTTTCTGGGTAAAACTAATCAGCTTGGTTGTTGAGGCAAGCCCCTTATGAGCCAGGGATAATTTGGTACGCCAGCAGTAAGGGCTAAACCGGCGATTTTCATCGATACCGGCTAGTTCATAAATTGTAATCGACATTATTTCGATCGCTCCTAAACAGCTTTGAACGTTTATTGTTGTTCGAACAAGCTAATGTAATTCCGACTCTTTTACTAGGAGAGATGAGCCCAGACGCTGATCGGCATCGCATCGCGTCTGATCGATAGGTATCATGCTGCCGTCAGTATCTCGATCAGAGCATAACCAGGAGCCACCGGTGACCCGCATTCCCGCAGATCTAACCGACGACGACAAACAACAACGCTATGACCTGCTGTTTCAACGCCTCGATGCATTGTGCGGAGTCAATGGCAGCGATGAGACCGACAGCATCGCGCTGATGGCATCGATCGCCTGTGAATTGAAGCAGGCCTTTGAACCGTTTGATTGGGTGGGGTTCTACCGTAACCTGGGTAACCGTACGCTCAAGATCGGCCCCTATCAGGGCGGCCACGGCTGTCTGACCATACCGTTCGATCGGGGTATCTGCGGCCAGTGTGCCCGCGAGATGCAGCTGCTAAATATCAAAGACGTCAACGCCCAGCCACACCATATCGCCTGTGCCTCTAGCACCCAATCCGAGTTGGTTCTGCCGATCACTGACGCCAGCGGCAAGCTACTGGCGGTGCTCGATATCGACTCAGACACTCCAGCGGCATTCGATCATTGCGACGAACTTAACCTAGCCAAGATCAACCGCTACTTTAGCAACGCGAGTTGAGCCGTTTGTCTCCATGCCTAACCGCCGCTAGCCCGCAGCGCTACTCCATGATACAGCGCAGTCGGGCACCGGTTTCGACAAAGCCATTGTCCTGATAGAACTTCATCGTCCGTGGGCTATCACTAGCCGACGGGCTGCCCACCTCAAGCCGC
>JBFFKD010000224.1:0-4986 GCA_041555595.1 Motiliproteus sp. | reverse complement strand
TGCAGTTCAGTGCCGTTGGGTGCTGAGGGAGAGGTGCGCAGCGGTGGCATCAATAGTTTTGACGACGTTGACGACTACAATGGGCTTGATGAAAATCCACCAATCGACTCGCAAGGCAAGCCACGTACCGAGTATGCCGGCTACCGGGTTCAGGTCGATGTCGGTTATGCCGGTATCGCACTGGGGCTCCCCAGCGATACCGACGCCAAACTGATCGCGATTCGGATCACTCCGCCGGGCCAGAAGCCGATGCCGTTCAATGTTTATCGGGGCAATTTCTGATGCTCTGGTGCGGCACTCTGATCCGTAAACAGCGTGGCTTCACCCTGATCGAACTGATCATGGTGATCGTGGTGCTGGGTATTCTGTCGTTTGGTACCACCCAGTTCATCGTCAACAGTTCACAGAGCTATATGGACACCGCCCGACGCGAGCGCCAAGGATCGGCGGCGCGGATGGCGGTGGAAAAGATCTCACGCGAGTTGCGTAGCGCGCTGCCCAACAGCGTTCGGGTGGTCGATCGGGACGGCACGCTCAGTGTCGATAACCAGGGCGATTGCATCGAGTTTGTACCGGTGCTGGGCGGCTCGATCTATACCAGCCTGCCGGTGACCAGCTCGGCGGCGCAGTTCAGTTCGGTGCCCTATCTTGCCGGTGATGCACCCGCGGTCAGCAGTGCGCTGGGGTCGTTGAGTCGGGTGGCGGTCTATCCCATATCGACGGCGGATATTTACAGCTTGTCGGCATCTTCAGCGGTGTCATCGAAGATCGATCCGGCATCGGTGCTTGAAGGGACTGCCGAGGTCGATCTGCTTCTCGAGCAGCCGCACCAGTTTCCACTCCACTCGCCTGGTCGGCGCTGGTTTATGGTTAGTGAACCGGTCAGTTTCTGTATCCATGCCGATGGTAAGCTGTTTCGGTATGGTGACTATGGTTTTGTGTCCACCCAGCCCGTCCCCGGTGGTAGCTCGTCGCTGATTGAATCGGTGCCTGAACGATCACTACTGGCGATCGGTGCTAGTGGTGGTTTTGTTGAGGTACCGCCGACACTCCAGCGTAATGCCCTGATACAGATCAATCTCGATATTCGCGAACGTGGTGAAGGGGTGTCGATCAACCACGAGGTGCAGTTGCGTAATGTTCCCTGATCGCCGCATTCAACATCGTTCGAACCCGCACCGCCAGCGTGGTCTAGGGCTGATGGCGGCGATCTTCGTCATCACTATCATGGCGGTGATTGTGGTGGGGCTGTCGAGCCTGGTGGTGACCAGCAAGGAATCGTTCGGCTATGAAGTGATGTCGGTTCGAGCGTTTCTGATGGCTGAGAGCGGTGGCCAGCTGGCGATCAATCGAATTTTAGCTGCTGGGCAAGTACCAGGAACGGCTACCGACTGTACGGTGATCGAGACCATCCCTTCTCTGTTGCAACAGTTTCCCGGCTGCCGCTTCGAGCAGGTCAGTTGTCCGCTGGTTACGATCCCTGCTCTGCCTGATCCCGCTGCCGTCGACTATTTCACCATCACCTCCCGCGCCAGCTGTGGCAGCGGCACCGATCAGGCGATTCGCAGTCTAACGCTACGGGTGCAGCGCTAACCCTTTAAGCTGTTTAGGTTTTACCGCTGTATGGATGCAGGATCAATCAATTGGGTTTATAGTGACCGTTGATGTTTTATGGTTACCCTTGCCGTTTAACGCCCCGACCAGAAGGAATCATCCGTGAGCCAGCAGTCCAGTCAGGAACGTCGTCGTTTTACCCGTATCGCCTTCGATGCAGAGGCCGAGTTGCGTGCAGGAGAACGCCGGTGGGTGGTGAAGATCGAGGATATCTCGCTTAAAGGTGTGCTGTTGGAGCACCCTAAAGATTTTGACGCCAAGCTGGGTGACGAGTTGGTCGTCGAGGCCTGGCTAGATAGCGATGTACGGATTGTGTTGCCGGTAACACTGGCGCGGGTCGATGAAGATTTTCTCGGCTGCTCCTGTGGTGCGATCGATCTGGACAGCATCACCCATCTGCGTCGCTTGGTTGAGCTGAATCTGGAAGACGAATCGCTGCTCGACCGTGAACTCGAGCACCTGATCAGCGGCAGCGACTGATGGTTAGGGGGGCAGAGTCTCCCCCTGTTCTGTTGTCCCCCCGCTCGATTAACTGGTACAGACCGCTGAGCTTAAAGTGCCTCCAGCGCCTGTGACAGTTTCTCTACCCCGATCACCTCCATCCCCTCTATCTTCTCCTTTGGCGCATTGCCCTTGGGCACGATAGCTCGGCGGAAACCGTGCTTGGCCGCTTCGCGAATACGCTCCTGACCACTGGGTACCGGCCGGATCTCCCCCGACAGGCCGACTTCGCCAAATACCACCAGATCCTGCGGCAATGACCGGTCGCGGAAGCTCGATACGACCGACAGCAGCAGCGCGAGATCGGCGCTGGTTTCGAGTACCTTAACCCCGCCGACGACGTTGACAAATACGTCTTGATCGCCGGTATGCAGTCCGCCGTGACGGTGTAACACCGCCAGCAACATGGCCAGTCGGTTGCTGTCCAGCCCCACCGCGATCCGGCGCGGGTTAGCCATATGCGATTCGTCGACCAGTGCCTGAATCTCGACCAGCATCGGTCGGGTGCCCTCCCATACCACCATCACCAAGGAGCCGGGACTGGCCTCCTGAGTGCGGTTGAGGAAGATAGCACTGGGGTTTTTAACCTCTTTCAGGCCGTTTTCGAGCATCGCGAATACGCCCAGTTCGTTGACCGCACCGAAGCGGTTTTTCTGCCCGCGCAGGGTACGAAAACGGCTGTCGTGACCGCCTTCGAGCAGCAACGAGCAGTCGATCATATGCTCGAGGACCTTGGGGCCGGCCAGCGAACCGTCTTTGGTGACGTGGCCGACCAGAAACAGCACGGTATGGGTTTGCTTAGCGAAGCGGGTCAGGTAAGCGGCGCTCTCGCGAACTTGCGACACGCTGCCAGGAGCCGACTGCACATCGGCCATATGCATCACCTGGATCGAGTCGATCACCATCACCTTGGGCTTATGCTGACTGGCGATCTGTACCAGTTGCTCGACCGAGGTTTCCGATAGCATCTTCAGCCGGTCGGTTGGTAGCCCCAGCCGTTGTGCCCGAAGCGCTACCTGTTGCAAGGACTCTTCACCGGTGACGTACAGCGCCTCGTGACTGGCGGCTAGCTCGCATAGCACTTGCAGCAATAAGGTGCTTTTACCGGCACCGGGGTTGCCGCCGATCAGGATCGCCGAGCCCGGTACCAGACCGCCGCCGAGTACTCGATCCAGTTCGTGGGTACCGGTGCTGAAACGTGGCAGGTCGGCCAGATCGACGTCGGCCAGTCGCTGGATCGCCGGAGCCCCGGCGGCATCGCCGGCGTAACCGGAAAAGCGCTGGGTGTTCGCTGCCGGGGATGCCCCTAAACGCACTTCGCTCAGGGTGTTCCAGGCACCGCAGTCGTTGCATTGGCCTTGCCACTTGGCGTAGTCGGAACCGCAATCGTTGCAGACGTAAGCGCTTTTCTGTTTGGCCATTGGCGGTGATCCTGATCTAAGCATAAAGAGTGGCGGTCGGGGATGATAACACGGCCTGATTTGGGTTAGTCTAGAGCACTTTATCAATGCGACTTATCAACAGTTTTTATCAACAACAATGACAATGGAGCGGTCCTTTATGAAGCTTGAAACGCAGGTTATCCATAGCGGTTATCAGCCTGATCCGACTACCAAGGCGGTCGCGGTACCGATCTACCAGACCACCTCGTACGCCTTCGACGACACCCAGCACGGTGCGGACCTGTTTGATCTGAAAGTGCAGGGCAATATCTACACCCGGATCATGAACCCAACCACTGCGGTGTTGGAGGAGCGGGTTGCGGCGATGGAGGGCGGTATCGGTGCGTTGGCACTGGCGTCGGGCATGTCGGCGATCACCTACAGCATCCAGACGATCGCTGAGGCGGGCGATAATATTGTAAGCATCAATAAACTCTACGGCGGCACCTATAACCTGTTTGCCCACACCCTGCCCAAGCAGGGGATCGAAGTGAAGATGGCACCGCACGATGATATTGCGGCGCTGGAAGCGTTGATCGATGACAAAACCAAGGCGGTATTCTGTGAGTCGATCGGTAATCCACTGGGCAATATCGTGGATATCGCCGCGTTGGCCGAAGTAGCGCACCGTCATGGGGTGCCGCTGATGGTCGATAACACCGTTGCCAGCCCCTGCCTGTTGCGTCCGATTGAGCACGGAGCCGATATCGTGATTCACTCGCTAACCAAGTATATGGGTGGTCACGGTACTTCGATCGGCGGTATCGTGGTTGATTCAGGCAAGTTCCCGTGGGCCGATAATAAAGAGCGTTTCCCCTTGCTCAATACGCCTGATCCCTCATACCACGGTGTCGTGTACACCGATGCGTTGGGGCCAGCCGCCTTTATTGGCCGCTGTCGGGTGGTGCCGCTACGAAACACCGGCGCGGCGATCTCGCCGTTCAACGCCTTTATGATCTTGCAGGGGATCGAAACTCTGCCGCTGCGGATGGAACGGCACTGTGATAACGCCATCAAGGTGGCGCAGTATCTGGCGGGTCATGATCAGGTTGCGTGGGTTAATTACGCCGGTCTGGAAGGTGATGCCGGCTATGAGCTGGCCCAGAAGTACGTTAACGGCCGGCCGTCGGGGATTCTGACCTTCGGTGTTAAGGGCGGTATCGAAGCGGGTGCTCGCTTTATCGATGCACTGCAGTTGGTGACTCGGTTGGTTAATATCGGTGATGCCAAATCTCTGGCTTGCCATCCGGCCAGTACCACTCACCGTCAATTAGATGGGGCTGAACTGGCGGCAGCTGGCGTCAGTGAGGATATGGTGCGGTTGTCGGTAGGTATCGAGCATATCGATGATATTCTGGCGGATGTGTCCCAGGCGCTGGCGGCTGCAAAAGGATAGGGCTTAGCTAATATGAGCGGCAGTATCGTCGCT
>JBFFKD010000223.1:0-5044 GCA_041555595.1 Motiliproteus sp. | reverse complement strand
GGCGATAAATAGCGGTTGGTGGCTGGGGGCGGACGCTAAAGTACCTTGCTAAGGTTGTAGCGGCATCGGTTGGCATTGAGGTGGTGGGGTGGTTGTCTTTTGTCAGTTTTTGAGTGATTTTGGTACTGTTATCTTCGATTCGGTTTCAGGGGGTCAATCGCCCGGTTGTGGGTATGGCCTTTTCAAACGGTTGTTTAATTGTTGGCTGGTTTTGTGTGATATAGGTCAGGCAAAGCGTTAAGACAGAAAAATGTTTGTTTCAAATGGGCTAGGCTGGATGGGCAGGGTAACAATTTTGCCTGTTGTAATCGGTTCGGATTGAATGCAGTACGGTGTTTTAAATCGGCGTTTGTAGCAAAGCGGCAAGGTGGAACGATGAAAAAGTTTGGACGCAAGACAGTATACATATACGAAATTAACGGCCAGGAAAAAATCTCGGTTACCAGTGAGAAGGAGGCGCTGCATTGGGACGCAGTGTTTGAGGTCGCTGAGCAAGTTGATCAGCTACTGCAGGATGAGCCCCCTGAGCTGAAACTTGATGAGACGCAACGCACCGATCTGAGCCTCTACTTGGCTGAGCATCGCAATGAGATGTTGAAGGCGCTGTCTGCTGGTGAAGTGCCTGAGCTACCTAGGGCTGAGCCATCGGATAGCGCGATAGAGAAAGATAAATTATCGAGCCAGAAAAAACCTGATGACCCGGTCAAAAAACAGAAGTTTGTGCAGGAGTTTAAACGGCCGGTGGAGCCATCTAAAGATGGTTTTAGTTTATAAGATCTGCCGGCATCCGGTATTGTGCTTGTTGAGAAAAGTACCTATTAACAGTGGGCTGCGTTGATAGTGAAGGTTTGTGTTCTGATAGATGCTGGCGCGACGCAGATCAGTGTGTTGCTGCCTGTTATCAAGCCCAGATTGTCTGGTTGAGCAATGTAACTGGGATCAATAGCATGCCGCTTGCTGCGCAGGCGAGAGAGCGCTCCAGCTAACGCCCTTGTTCAGCTATCTTGTTGCTCAACAGTTAGCGAAAAGCGGCTTGCAGTAACGTCTGGGTGTAGTGGTGTTGGGGCTGTTGGAACAGTTGTTCCGCCTCGCCTTGCTCTACGACCTCTCCTTGATGCATCACTAACAGCTGGTGGCTCAAAGCCTTTACTACCGCCAGGTCATGGCTGATGAAAATATAGCTGAGTTGGTATTTGTGCTGCAGTTCGCGCAACAGCTCGATAATTTGCGACTGTACGGTGCGATCGAGCGCCGAGGTCGGTTCATCCAGAATGATCAGCTTGGGTTTGAGTACTAGGGCTCGGGCGATGGCAATACGCTGACGTTGGCCTCCGGAAAATTCGTGCGGGTAGCGATGGCGAGCTTCGGCGTCGAGTCCGACCTCGTGTAGTACATCAATCACGAGCTGTGGGTGGGTGGTTTTATCCCCTAGACCATGTACCTCGAGTCCTTCGGCGATGATCTGTTGCACCGTCATCCGCGGACTAAGGCTGCCGTAGGGGTCTTGGAACACCGCCTGTAGCTGGCGCCGCATCGGCTTGAGCTGTTTTTGATTGAGTGCTTGGATCGGCTGGCCTTGAAACTCGATATCGCCCTGGCTGGTTAACAGCCGCAGGATTGCCAGTCCAAGGGTGGTCTTGCCAGATCCCGATTCACCCACCACACCCAGCGTTTCTCCCTGTCGTAGCTTTATGTCGACACCGTTGACCGCTTTGACATGGTCGACCACCCGTTGCAGCAGTCCCTTTTTGATTGGAAACCAGACCTTTAGCTGGTGGGTGCTTAGCAGAGGTGTCCGGCTTTCTGGCAGCGGTCGCGGTGCGCCGCTGGGTTCCGCATCCAATAGCAGTTTGGTGTAATCGGCTTGCGGCTGGCTGAACAGCGTTTCGGTTGTGCTGTGTTCGACGATTCGACCCTGATGCATCACGCAGACGGTATCGGCGTAGCGGCGTACGATATTCAGGTCGTGGCTGATCAATAGGATCGCCATCCCGAGTTGCTGCTGCAGTGAACGCAGCAGTTCCAAGATTTGTTGAGCGATCGTGACATCGAGCGCGGTGGTTGGTTCGTCGGCGATCAGCAGGTCGGGCTCGTTGGCTAGCGCCATGGCGATCATGACCCGTTGCCGTTGGCCGCCCGAAAGCTGATGTGGATAGCTGCTGAGTCGTTGTTCGGGATCGGCTATTCCGACCAAGCCTAGCAGTTCGATGATCCGTGCTTGAGCGCGCTTGCCGCTCATCCCCTTATGCAGCAGCAAGGTTTCGCCGATCTGTTTTTCGATCGTGTGAAGCGGATTGAGCGAGGTCATCGGCTCTTGAAAAATGATACCAATCTGGTCACCGCGAATCTGACGCATCTCGGTTTCGCTGGCCTGTAACAGATCTTTGCCGCGATAGAGGATGCGACCGCTCGGATGCTGCGCGTTGGGGAGTAACCGTAAAATCGACAGTGCCGAGACCGACTTCCCCGATCCTGACTCGCCAACGAGGGCTAGCGTCTGACCGGCGGGGATATCAAAGCTGACCTGTTGGACCGCATCGTCAGCAATGTCGGTGTGTTGTTGACCGAAGCGGACGCTGAGGTTCTGAACCTGGATCAGCGGGTCGTTGTTGCCGTCGTTGTGGTAGAGGGGGTTGGTGGCTGTATTCACGGCTGCTTCCTCGGATCGAAGGCATCGCGCACCGCTTCGCCGATAAAGATGAGTAGTGTCAGCATTAGCGATAATGCCGCAAAGGCGGTAATGCCAAGCCAGGGAGCATGAAGGTTGGATTTGCCCTGTGCCACCAGTTCGCCCAGCGACGGTGATCCGGGCGGTAGGCCGAAACCAAGGAAGTCGAGCGCGGTCAGCGTCACCACTGAGCCGTTGAAAATGAAGGGCATGAAGGTCAGCGTCGCCACCATCGCGTTGGGCAGGATGTGACGGAACATGATCAGCCGGTTGCTCAGTCCCAGCGTGCGTGCGGCGCGGACATATTCTAGATTGCGACCACGCAGAAACTCGGCCCTGACCACATCGACCAGTTGCATCCACGAGAACAGCAGCATAATACCCAGTAGCCACCAGAAATTGGGCTCGACAATACTGGCCAGAATGATCAACAGAAACAGCACCGGCAGTCCCGACCAGATCTCGATAAAACGTTGGAACAACAGGTCAACCTTGCCGCCGTAGTAGCCCTGTACGGCGCCTGCGATGATGCCGATTACCGAGCTGGCGGCGGTAAGGATCAGTGCAAACAAGATCGAGATTCGGAAGCCGTAGATTACCCGTGCCAGCACATCGCGGCCCTGATCATCGGTGCCCAGCCAGTTCTCGGCGCTGGGAGGGGATGGTGCAGGTTGCGACAGGTCGTAATTGATGGTGTCGTAGCGATAGCGGATCGGCGGCCATAAGATCCAGCCGTCCCCCTGGATTTCAATCAGCTCGGTGATGTAGGGGTCTTTGTAATCGGCACGGGTATCGAACTCACCGCCGAAGGTGGTCTCGGAATAGTTGGTCAAAATGGGTAGGTATAGCTGTTGCTGATAGCTAACCAGCAGTGGGCTGTCGTTGGCGATCAGCTCAGCGAACAGGCTCAATACAAATAGCAGGCTGAATAGCCGTAATGACCAGCGACCGCGCTTGTTTTGTTTGAAGCGTTGTAATCGATGCTGATTGATCGGGCTAAGTTTGTCACTGATGGTAAACACCCTTAGCCCTCCCTGCTTTCAAAGTCGATCCGGGGGTCGACGATGACGTAGGTAATGTCGGACACCAGTTTTAGCAACAGTCCCATCAGGGTGAAGATGTATAACGTACCGAAGATCACCGGATAGTCTCTATTGATTACCGCCTCGTAACCGAGCAAACCAAGCCCGTCGAGCGAGAAGATCACTTCGATCAGCATTGAGCCGGTAAAGAAGATGCTCACCAGCGCGGCTGGCATCCCGGCGATGATCAGTAGCATTGCATTGCGAAACACATGGCCGTACAGCACTCGGTTTTCGGTTAACCCTTTGGCACGGGCGGTCAGTACATACTGTTTGTTGATCTCGTCCATGAAAGAATTTTTGGTCAGCATGGTCAGGGTGGCGAATCCAGAGATCACCGAGGCCAGCACCGGCAGGCTGATATGCCAGAAGTAATCACCAATTTTGCCGAGCAGGCTGAGCTGTTCAAAATCGGGTGAGGTCAGGCCGCGCAACGGAAACCAATCGAGATAGGAACCGCCGGCAAACAGGACGATCAGCAGGATGGCGAACAGGAAGTTTGGGATGGCGTAGCCAACGATGATGGCGCTGCTGGTCCAGACATCAAACGGTGAGCCATCACGGACCGCTTTTTTGATCCCCAGCGGGATCGATACCAGATAGGTGATCAGGGTTGCCCACAGCCCCAGCGAGATCGATACCGGTAGTTTGTCGATGATCAAGTCGACCACCGGCTTATCGCTATAGAAACTGTTGCCGAAGTCGAAAACCAGATAGTTCTTGAGCATCTGCCAGAAGCGCTCGTGAGCAGGCTTGTCGAAGCCGTACAGCTTCTCGATCTCGGCGATCAGGTCAGGATCGAGCCCGCGTGAACCTCGATGACCTTCGCCCTGTGCCGAACCGCTGCCGCCGCTCTGGGCTATGTCGGACTGTACCGAGCTGCCGATACGGCTGGTGGCGTCAACGTTGAGCCCCTGCAGGTGGGCCAGAGTCTGCTCAACCGGGCCACCGGGAGCAGCCTGGATGATCAGAAAGTTGATGGTCAGAATGCCAAGCAGGGTGGGGATGATCAGCAGTAAGCGGCGAAATATATAAGCAGCCATCAGTTGCCGTCAGCGCCTTGGGTGGTTGTGTTTTGGCCACCTTTAATCCACCAGCTGTCGAACCCAAGCGAGTACTGTGGCTGAATCTCGGGTTGAGAAAATTTGTCCCAATAAGCGACCCGGTAGCTGCTGATATGGAATTGTGGAATCAAGTAGTGGTTCCACTGCAGCGCCCGATCCAGTGCTCGGGTTCGCAATACCAGTTGTTCGCGATCGGGGGCTGCGATCACCTGGTCGATCAGATAATCGAT
>JBFFKD010000222.1:0-5094 GCA_041555595.1 Motiliproteus sp. | reverse complement strand
TTTGCACTTCACTCCAAAGTCTAAGCGCAGGAGTAAGGGGGAACCATCTCATTAAGCACCGCCGCGTGCAGGAAGGCGAAGCTTCAAGAGAACCTCCGCCCAATGGTAGACGACCCGGCTAGTATCAGCCGAAATCAGGTTTACGGTTCTCCAGGAATGCGGCCATCCCTTCAGCACGATCGGGAGTCGAGAAGCTTAAACCAAATAGGTCACTTTCCATGATACAGGCGTTGTCCAGATCCAGATCCTGGCCTCGCTGGACCAGCTCTTTGGTCAGCTGAATCGCGGTACTACTCTTAGCGGCGATCATCTCGGCCAACTCAAGCCCTTTGTCCCAGAGTGCATCTTGCGGGTGAACATGGTTGACCAGACCGCGCTGCATCGCCTCATCGGCCGACATGGTACGACCGGTCACCAGCAGTTCCATCGCCATCGCGGTGCCGACCAGGCGAGTCAGACGTTGGGTGCCACCAAAGCCGGGAGTAACCCCCAGGTTGACTTCCGGCTGACCAAATTTGGCATTATCGGAAGCTAGGATAAAGTCGCAACTCATCGCCAATTCACAACCGCCACCGAGAGCGTAGCCGTTGACCAGCGCCACCACCGGAATGTTTAGTGTCTCAAGGCGGCGAAACAGGTGCATGCCGTGTTCGGCAAACGCCTTGCCCTCAAGGGGGCTAAGATTACTCATATGGGCGATATCGGCACCCGCCACAAAAGCTTTGTTGCCGCTGCCGGTGATCAACAGCACCCGCGCTGACTTGTCGGATATCACCGTCGATACCGCTTCGTTCATCTCCTCCAGGGTTTTGGCATTGAGTGCATTCAACACCTTGGGGCGGTTAATCGTCAGACGGTAAATCCCGTCCTTAATCTCTTCGAGCAGAATATTATCAAATGCTGTGGTGTCGGTCGTAGTCGCATCGGTCATCGAGCCTATCCTCCATCTAAAATCGCGTAAGAAAACTAGTAGCTGAAGAAACCACGGCCCGACTTGCGCCCTAGATAACCGGCGTCGACCATCTGTTTAAGCAGCGGACAGGGGCGGTATTTAGAATCGCTGAAGCCGTCATGCAACACCTCCATGATACTCAGGCAGGTATCCAGACCAATCAGGTCGGCCAGCGCCAGCGGCCCCATCGGATGCCCCATACCCAGCTTCATCACGGTATCAATCTCTTCGGCACTCGCCAGTCCCTCGTATAAGGTAAAGACCGCCTCGTTGATCATCGGCAACAAGATACGGTTGGCCACAAATCCCGGTGCATCATTGACATCGACCGGTACCTTACCCAGTTGCTTGGCCATCACGGTAACCCGATCAAACACCTCATCGTCGGTCTGCAATGCACGAATCACCTCCACCAACTTCATCATCGGCACTGGGTTCATAAAGTGCATTCCAATTACCTTGCCCGGACGCCCGGTTACGGCAGCCAAACGCGTGATAGAGATCGACGAGGTATTGGAAGCCAGAATCGCCTGAGGCTGGCAGATCCGGTCAAGATCTTTGAAAATTAGCTGTTTAATCGCCTCAACCTCGGTTGCCGCTTCAATCGCGATATCAACCGTTGCCAACGACTCGGTCGAGGTGCTGGTTTGGATACGGCCAAGCACAGCAGTCAACTGCTCTGCATTGATCTTTTCTTTGGCCTGCATCCGCTCCAGACTCGTTTTAATAGTCGCCAAGCCACGGTCTACCGCATCTTGGTTCTGGTCACACATGGTGACGCTCAGGCCTGCCAAGGCACACACCTGTGCAATGCCGTTACCCATCTGACCGGCACCCACCACCCCTACGTGTTCAATCTTCATCGCTGTCTCCAACACTGCTCATGATAAGTACAAACCCCTATGTTACATTTTTTTGTGCTGTGCACAATGATATTCGAGACACCTCGGTCACATTATATGCATCGCGATTTACTCATGCGTTTTTTTAAAGATCAGGACACTGTGCTCAAAGGAAAGACCACTGCCGTCGGCTCAGCGAGGCTGATCCCGCCGATTTCAAAAGTTCTCACAGACGGGCATTGCCGTTGACAGATGGATCAGCGAGACGGCTGGTTGAAGAGCAAAGCGTGCTTTGCTGATAGCCGTTGTCCATATAACCCATTCGCCAGAGCAACACGCAGTGTCATCTGAGTAGCTGATCAAGCCGAGGGCGGGAACGGCACTTAGTCTAGTACGGCACGGGGTAATTCTTATCTCCAGCCAATCCCTCTCTCAACTCCACCCTGATATAATCGGGCCCCCACCCCCCAACCGGACCAACCCCGTGCTCACCCCCAACAACCTCAGCCTCACTCCGATCGGCACCGTTCACTCCTGCTTCAAGGAGAAGTTCGGTATTCCACGCCAGCCAGGACTGGCCAGTACCGCGCGAGCTGAGCTTGAGTTGACCGGTGAGTTTGCCAATATCGATGCGGTGCGGGGGCTGGATCGGTGCAGCCATATCTGGGTACTGTTTCTGTTCAGTGAACACCTCGATCGAGGCTGGACGCCGTTGGTACGACCGCCACGCTCCAAAGGCGCCAAGATGGGCGTGTTCGCCACCCGGGCTACGTTCAGGCCCAATCCTATTGGGATGTCAGTGGTCAAACTCGAACGGATCGAAGACCGTAACGGCAAGCCGGTGCTACACCTGTCCGGCATTGATATCCTCGACGGCACTCCGGTGGTCGATATCAAGCCCTACCTGCCCTATTCCGATAGCCTGCCCGAGGCTCATTACGACTACGCCGCCGATGGCCAGAAGCAGCAATTAACGGTGCATTTCAGTGAACAGGCACAGCAAACGCTGTCTAACCATCCTGAAGGTGAGCAACAGAGCCGGGCACTGCAACAGCTGATCGAAGATATCCTCAGTTGCGATCCACGCCCGACCCATCGCCGCAAAGACAACGACGAGCGGGTCTACGGCACCTTGCTCGAGAGTTATAATGTGCGCTGGCAGATACACGATGCGGGGGTCGATGTCATGACGATCGACCCTGCGCCCACACTTCAGCCGCCATCCGAAGGAATCGAACCATGATCAAACTCATCGCCTGTGCATTGCTGTCGACAACACTACTGCTCCCGGTCAGCCAACTCAGCTACGCCGACGCCCATATGCCACCGGCGAACTCGCCATCGGCCAGTGCCCAAGCTCAGCAGATTATCGCAGAGCTGCTCAACAACATGGATTGGGAACTGCTGTTACGGATGCAAAAAAACATCCTCGACAATATGGACCTGCTGGTGCCCTACACCCAGGAGTACATCACCTGTCTGGAGCAGGAAGGCTTTATCGACTCCGATCAACCGCTCAATCTACAGCAACTGCTTGATCGCGCCAGCAACACCTCCAACACCTGTAACACCATCATCAGATCGCTGATCAGCCAGCTTAACTTTGATATTACCCAGCAGGAGTTTGAGCAGGGGCTCAGCCCCGAGTATCAGGAGATGCTGAAGAAAAGTCTTTAGCTGAAAAACCGTCTTTAACGTCGACCCACGCGACCGCGATCAATAGCAGGCTAAGCCCTGCACAGATCCGCCGCATCTACATCCGCTTACAACAACGCAACCCACTTCTTGCAGAGACTGCCGATGGCCCGTTACTTCAAAGCCGCTAACAAAAAACCTCTCGACAACGCCCCGTTCGAGGTCGTCATAGAGAGCCTCAGCCACGATGGTCGCGGGCTGGCTCGGATCAACGGCAAAGCGCTATTCATCGACGGTGCATTGCCGGGCGAACGGGTACGAGCACGCTACAGCAACCAAAAGAGTAGATTTGCAGAAGCGCAGCTGCTGCAGGTCCTTCAACCCAGCCCGCAGCGGGTAGAACCGCGCTGCCCGCACTTCAACCAATGCGGCGGCTGCCAACTGCAGCAACTTGATGCCCAGATTCAGATAACGCTCAAGCAACAACAGGCGCTAGCGCAGCTACAACGGATCGGCGGCGTGCAACCGGTTCAGATACTCCCCCCGCTCGACGGCGAGCATTGGCACTATCGCCGACGGGCGCGACTGAGCCTGGTGGTCGATCGGCGCAACGGTCAAATCTCAGTCGGTTTCCGGCGCAAGCACAGTAGCAAGCTGGTCGCGATCGACCAGTGTCCTGTATTAGATCGACGTGGCGGGGAGCTGATCGATCGACTCAACCCACTGCTCAATCAGCTACAGCAGCCACTGTCGATCTCGCATATCGAAATCTGTCTGAGCGACGACCAAGCCGTGTTGGTGGTGCGGCATCCAAAACCGCTACCATCGAGCGACCTGCAAGCGCTGCAGACGCTGCTGTCAGAACTCGACTTTGCTCTCTATCTGCAGCCTGGCGATATCGAGACTCTACATTCGGTCGAGGCCTCATCCACATCGCTGAGCTACCAACTGCTTACCTCAACGGATAGCGATCCAACCGCTAAGGCGCACCAGACCGACCCAGCGCCACTGTCACTTCAATTTCAACCACGTGACTTCACCCAGATCAACGCCGGCATCAATCAGCAGATGATCGATCTGGCCCTGCAGCTACTGCAACCCAATAAAGAAGACCGGATACTGGACCTGTTCTGTGGTTTGGGTAACTTCACCCTGCCGCTCGCCCGCCGGGCCAAAACGGTAGTGGGGGTTGAAGCGATCGAGGCGATGGTTCAGCGTGGCCGAGATAACGCCCACCTCAACAAGCTCGATAACGTCTCATTTATCGCCGCCGATCTGACCCAGCCGCTCAAACAGCAGCCTCGGTTTAAGCAACTGCTCAAAGAGGGTTTTAACAAAGTATTGCTCGATCCGCCCCGTGCTGGTGCATTCGAAACGCTGGTACCGCTAGCCAAGCTTGCCCCCGAACAGATCCTCTATATCTCTTGCGATCCAGCCACTCTGGCTCGTGATAGTGCTGAACTGGTACGACTGGGTTACCGACTACAGCGCTGGACGGTAATCAATATGTTCCCTCACACCAGCCACGTCGAATCGATCGCGTTGTTTCTGAGAAATTAACCCGCTCTCGAACAGATACAGATACTGCTATTGAGCGAGCTAGGGTGCGGAGCATTTAACTTAGGATATAAATAGCGTCAAACCTCCGAGCATTGCTTGAGATTA
>JBFFKD010000221.1:0-5109 GCA_041555595.1 Motiliproteus sp. | reverse complement strand
TAAGGCCGCAAGTTCAGTCCTTGAGTGAATGTTGGCTCGTGCAACAGGAACAACGGTCGCTCTTACCGCATGTCCCTTTAATAGTGATCCCACGTAAAACGGCATAAAAACGTCTTCCCAGGTAAACCAGGCTCAGAAAAACCAGAAAACCGACCACGTCGGTGGCGGTTGTTAACACCACACCACCGGCCAGTGCGGGATCGATTCCAATCTGTTTAAGTGACACCGGAATGACTGCACCCGCTAAGGCGCCGGTAATCATGGCGACCAGCAGAGCCAGGCCAAATACCAATCCAAGCATTGCATCGTCAAACCAGGCGTAGGCGATGGTGGCGACAATCAACGCCCAAAACACCCCGTTCAGCAAACCGATTCCCAACTCATGGCGCAGCAAGCTCCAGAAGTTGCTGTGCCCTACCTGGTCGAGGGCAATCCCCCGGGTGATCAGTGTCAGTGTCTGGCTGCCGGCAATACCGCCCATGCTAGCAACCACAGGCATCAACACGGCCAGCGCAACGACCTGCTCTATGGTTTGTTCATAGAGGCTGATGACACTGGCGGCAGCAAACGCAGTGATCAGATTGATGCCAAGCCACAAGGCACGACGGAACGAACCCCGCAGGATAGGAGCAAACATCTCCTCGCCGGATTCAAGGCCAGCTCTGCCAAGCAGCTCTCGGTTGGTTTCCTCGCGCAGAACGTCGATGACATCATCGACGGTGATGCGTCCCAGCAAGCTGTTTTCGTCGTCAACCACCGGGGCTGATATCAGATCCTTATCGGCAAAAACTCGTGCCACTTGGGACGCAGGCTGCAAGGGGGTAAAACAGGTCACCGCTTCGACCATCGCTTCAGAGACCTTAACATCCATATCCATCGAGACCAGGCTACTCAGTGGCAATAATCCTCGCAGGTGGTTGGTCCGGTCGACAACCATCAAGCTGTCTAGGTGCTCAGGTAGCGCCCCCTCTTTGCTACGCAGGCGCCGTAGAAAACGTAACACCGATTTGAGAGTGACGTCGGCGCGTACAACGGTTGCATCCACATCCATTAAGCCGCCGGCGGTGTTGTTGGGGTAATTTTTAACCGTGGCGTAACGCTGTTTGCGTTGGTCGTCCATGGCCTCGACCATGGCGTTGACGACGGAGATTGGAAGGTCATCATCCAGGTCCGCCAGTTCATCCATCTGCACCACAGACAGGCTTTCGATCAGACGATCATGGTCAGTGTGTTTGATCAGCCTGCGGCGAGTATCAACGTGGGACTCCAGCAGAACTTCAGCCATTTTCGCTAGAGGCACCTGGATCCAAAGGTGAATTCCTAGGTCGCTGGGAAGGGCTTCGATCGTCCGCGCAAGTTCTGGAGGTGACAGGGGCGAGATGAGGTGGACGACATCGCTGTCCGGTTGTGTTTCCAATATGTCACTCAGGATGCCGATCAGTTCGTGCAACTTGGTTTTACCTGGCATTAAATGTTCTCCCTATTGGTGCAACGGAGGGTGAGATTGAGAGCAATGAGCCGTCGTAACTATTCCGCATAGTACCTCTAAGTATGGTCATACGGTGGTGTTAACGGGGAGATGACAACAACGAGGTCATATCTCGCGTAGCTATTACAGATCTGTAATAGCTACGCGAATAGAGTAGACCTTTGCCAGACTCATCAACAAAACAAGATGCTAATATAAATTTAAGCCCATAAGGATGTTAGAGGCTTGATATGCAAGAGTGTCGATGCTCCAAAGAAGCGGCAAACTTAACTGAACAACGGAATTTGTTGCGACTGTTATTGGCCCTCAACTTCTCTATGTTCATCGTCGAGGCTGTTGCAGGGCTGATTGCTGATTCATCTGGATTATTAGCTGACTCACTGGATATGCTTGCAGATGCAAGCGTTTACATGATCGCGTTGTACGCAGTGGGTCGGTCGGATTATTTAAAAGCAACAGCTGCCTCAGTCAGTGGTGTAAGCCAAATCCTACTTGCGATACTGGTAATGGCTGATGTTTATCGGCGAACTGCTGCGGGGTCTGATCCTGAACCGGTGCTAATCATAGGCATTGGAGGCGTAGCCCTGGCAGTTAACGTTATCTGCATGCTGTTATTAAGAAAACATCGGGATGGCGAGATTCACATGCGAGCCAGCTGGTTGTTTTCTGCCAATGATGTACTGGTTAACATAGGACTAATTATTAGCGGCACCTTAGTCGGCCTATTGGGGCAATCCTGGCCAGATTTAGTTTTTGGGTTTGTTATCTCAGCCATAGTTATTCGCTCCGGTCTTCATATATTTATGGAGTCACGTTCGGTACGAAGAGATAGCTAAGATCCTCACATAGCCCTAGCGCGACCAGCAACACTATATGATTTTGAATCATAAGAATTAAACCCAACAGAATACAGAAGGTGTTCAGGTAGTTTGAATTTTGATTAAGCTATGATCTCATTGGATTTCAGACAGGCACATTACACTTATCACCAAGGATTTTAGGCATGTTCAGTCACATCATGGTAGGTGCAAAAAATATCCAAGAGTCGAAAGTTTTTTACGATGCGGTGCTGGGTGCTTTGGGCTATGAGCCAGGCTTGATGAGCAACGAAGAGCGTTGTTACTACCGGAGTGAAAGTGGCGTCTTTGCAATCACCAAACCTATTAATGGTGCGCCCGCTAGCCGCGGTAATGGCAGCACGATAGGTTTTACCGCCAACACGACTGAGGCGGCTGATGCCTGGTATGCGGCAGGGATCGCTAATGGAGGCACCGCATGTGAGGATGCTCCTGGCATACGTCAAAGCCCGAATGGCGATCTCTACCTTGCCTATTTACTCGATCCCTGCGGTAACAAGATCTGCGCGCTTCGGAGAATGGGGTGAACTGGCGAAGCTACTATTGCTACTAGGCTACACGGATCTTGCTGTGCTCATTTTACTTTCAGCAGACTTTATCCATAAAGCCGAACCCTAAGTATGTTAGTATTCACTTTCACCCCACCGCTTAGTGGGGACCTCTTGTTGATATCCGGCTTAAGCAGGTCGGCGCGATCCTGCTGCCCCCTGAGCCAACGTCGATCCGAGGTTTTTCCATGTCTAACATTCCACAACTCTCTCCGCAGAGGCCACCAACCTCCGATAGTCAATCCTCCGCCACGGCAACACCAGCACTACCGCACCAGCCACAATTAGACACACAACTTACTAATTTCCTCCCTGCTGACACTCTGACCTCTTCACTCCAGTTCGCAGCTGCGCCACAGATCCATCTTAACCAGGGCGCGCTTAATAACTCCAAAAGTCTCACAACAGCCGTTGTCTATTGCGAAGCGAACTTCGGTGATATAGACGGCAAGACCGCCAACGGTTTGGTCAGACACTCAGAAAAGTATCAAATCCTGTCGGTCATCGACAGTGAGAAAGCGGGGCAGGATGCCGGTACCGTGCTCGATGAAGAGCCGAACGGCATCCCTATCTGCAGAGATCTGGCTGATGCCCTGTCCCAGAGCGATGTAGTGCCCGACTTTTTCATCTTTGGGATGGCGCCTTCTAGCGGCATGCTTTCGGCGGACGAGCGCAGCCTGATGCTGAAAGCCATCGGTCTGGGTATGAATATTGTCAATGGCCTGCACGAGTTTCTGAACGACGACCCGGAGTTTGTTGCCGCAAGCCGCGCTCATAACGTGACGATCCTAGATGTGCGGAGACCGCGGGAGAAGAAAGATCTTCGCACGTTCAGCGGCCGTATCAACAAGGTGACTTGCCCGCGTATCGCGGTGCTGGGCACAGACTGCGCCATTGGTAAACGCACCACGGCAACCATCCTCGCCCGCGCTCTGCGAGATCGCGGTATGAACGTGGTTATGATCGGCACCGGCCAAACAGGTTTGATTCAGGGCGCGCGCTACGGTATCGCTCTCGACGCGGTACCTTCGCAGTTTTGCGCAGGGGAGCTGGAGTCGATCATCTTTGAAGCGTTTGAGGCGGAACAGCCAGACGTGATCATCATCGAAGGCCAAGGAGCTCTGAGCCACCCCGCTTTTTCGACCACCTCATTTATCCTTCGGGGTAGTTGCCCTGACGGCGTGATCTTGCAGCATGCACCGAAACGCGCCTACCGCTGTGACTTCGACGCGATGGCCATGCCATTGCCGGCCGCCGAGATTAATTTGATCCAGACCTTTTCCGACACTCAGGTCATCGGCTTGACTCTCAATCATGAAAACATGACCGATGCCGATATCAACCTAGCGGCCGATGCCTATGAGCGTGAACTCGGAATCCCTGTAGCCGACGCGCTGACTCACTCACCCGATCGCTTGGTCGATATGGTGCTAGGGGCATTCCCCGAACTGGGAGAAAAGCTGACCGCGTGCGCTCTGTGAGTGCGCCGCGGTTGGAGATAGATCTCGACAAAATTCATCACAATGCCAAGACTCTAGTCGATCGATTAGCGGGGCGTGGTATTTCGGTCACCGCGGTGATGAAGGCCAGCCTCGGCTCGCCAGAGATCGCCCGCACCATGCTGCGGGCGGGGGTAAGTATGATCGGAGACTCGCGCATGGAGAACATCGAAGCGATGAGCCGCGCAGGCATCAACGCACCGATGATGCTGATTCGCTCGCCGATGATCAGCGATGTCCAGCGGGTGGTTCGCTTCGCCGACTTGAGCCTCAACAGCGAACTCGATGTCATCCATCAACTCTCCCAAGCCGCAAAAGCTGCTGGGAAACGGCACGGCGTGGTGCTGATGATTGAGCTAGGCGATCTGCGCGAAGGGATTATGCCGGCCGACCTGGAGCACGCTGTCGGTTCGGTGCTCGATATGCCGAACATCGACCTTAAGGGTATCGGTGCTAATCTGGCGTGCCACTGCGGCGTGTCGCCTGACAAGCGCAACATGGATCAGCTGTCGACGCTGGCAGACTCCGTGGAGACCGCCTTCGGTATAACCCTGGAGATCATCTCGGGCGGCAATTCGGCCAACCTAAACTGGGCGTTCAGTGATGCCGATATCGGTCGAATCAATAACCTCCGGTTGGGTGAGTCCGTGCTGCTGGGATGCGAACCGCTGCATCGTCAACCGATTGATGGCCTCTATACCGACGCCATTACCCTG
>JBFFKD010000220.1:0-5123 GCA_041555595.1 Motiliproteus sp. | reverse complement strand
GTGCGAATCTGTATGTTTGCGATGCTAGGAGTCAGATTTTTGGATCTCGATCAGGAAGTGGAGTATTTGCGCAGTATTCCTATGCTATCCAAGCTTGATAGCTCCAAACTCAAACTGCTCGCTTTTACCAGCCGTCTGGTCGAATACCGCGATGGGGAATACCTGTTTCGTAAATCCGACCCTGCCGATGCCGTGTATCTGATCATGCGTGGTAAGGCTGAGGTGTTGGTCGAATCGGACGATGCTGAGTCGGTGCAAGTTGCGCTGGTTCGTTGCGAAGGTGATCTGATCGGTGAAATGGCGGTACTGTCTCGGCAAGAGCGCAGCGCCTCAATTCGGGCCAGGGATAACCTCGCTGTTCTGTGCATGGAAGGCGAGATGTTTGTTCAGCTGCTGGCAAGTAACTCCGACGTGGCGCTCGACGTGATGCGTCAACTCAGCGATAAGCTGGCGCAAGCACACGAGAGTAATGCTGAGCTGCAGCAACAGTTGCAGGCGCTATCGATAGGAACTCACTGATGGACGGTGATCGCTTCACTGCCCTGTGGCAGCGAAATCTAAGTTCGGTTTCCAGCGCCGATAGCGCTGCGGTATTTTCGTTGCTGAGCAAAAATTATCAAGATCCCGTGCGTTACTACCACGACGCTCAGCATATCAATGACTGCCTTGAGTGGCTGGATCGCTATCGAGATCAGGTAGAAGATCCAGATGCGGTTGAGCTGGCGATCTGGTTCCATGATGCCTGTTATAGCCCTGATCCGGCCGGTCATGAGCAGCGTGGCATCGATCTGTTGCGACGGCTGGCGGCCGCTAAGATGGAGCCGCAGCGGCTCGATAAGGTCTGTGCCATCATCGGCTTGACCGACCATCAGCAGCCGACTCACGATCTGGAGCAGGCTCTGATGCTGGATATTGATCTATCCAGCTTTTGTCGTCCTTGGCGTCACTATCTGCGCGACACCGCCCGTTGTCGTGCCGAACAGAAAAAGCTCAAGTCGATTGAATACTGCGCTTGTCAGCTGGGGTTTCTACGTCAGCTGGCGGGGCGTGAACAGATCTATTATCACCCTCAATTTCGTGCGGCCCACGAAGCCGATGCGCGCCGTAATATCGCCCGCCTGATCGCTCTGTTCGAAGCTCGAGCTGCGCGGCTGCTTAATTCCCCGCACCACTCCTAGCTTCACCCCGGCAGGCTGAAGATACGCGTCAGGCCTGCACGCCCTTTGACTTGAACCTCACCCCTGGACTCAAACTGAAACAGTTGCATGCGGCAGGCATCGTGGGTATTGCCGGAGACTAAGATGCGGCTGCTGAACTGTTTGTTGAGTTGCTCTAAGCGTGCTGCCAGGTTGACCGCATCACCGTGGACTGTATAGATCAGTCGGTGTGCGGACCCCATCATACCGCCGACCACTTCGCCGCTGTTGATACCGATCCGTGAACTGAATTGTGTCTGTTGCTCGCCGAAGCGCAGTTGATCGAGTCGTTGTTGGATCTCGATAGCCGCTTTGACGGCGCATTCGGCGCTATTAAAACCGTGCAGTGGTTTGTCGAAGCTGGCCAGAATAGCGTCGCCTTGGAACTGGTTGATGATACCGCCGTGCCTCTCCAGTACCTGTTCGACTTCGGTGAAGTAGTGGTTCAGATTGGAGACCACCTCGGCCGGTGTCAGTCGCTCGCTGATCGAGGTGAAGTTGGCGATGTCGGTGAACATCACTGTCGCCTGGTAGCTGTTGGCCTGGCCAGCGCTCGGTGCTGTGTCGCTCAGGGTCAGGTCTTCAACCACGTGATCGGGGACAAAGTGCGATAGGTCTCTGGCCATACGGGCTTCTACGATCGAATTCAATAAAAGTTTTTTACCCCGATGCACCGCCGTTGCAAGAACCAGAGTCACCATCAGCATGCTGATGATCTTGTCGAACTCAGCCCCCAGTAGCATGCTGTTGGAGGTCAGATAGTGGACGTAATCTTTGGTAATCATATTGTTGCTGGGATCTGCCATCAGTACGTACAGCACCATGGCGATCCAGCCTGCGATCGCCGCCGCGCCAGCGAACAGGATGAACTTGACCTCGAATCGTAGTGCTCGCAGGGCGATGAAGATGAATACGTATAGCAACGTCGGAGCTTTGAGGTAGAACGATGGTGGTTGCATATATTGTAAGTGGAAGCTCCAGATCAGCAGATAGATCAGGCTCATATCAACGCCGATTGACAAGTAGGTGAACCAGTCGGGTGGCAGTCTTTTGTGGCCTGCCGAGAGGTGTACCAGGGTGAATATAAAATAGGCGCTGAGTACCCAGGGAACCGGCGCAAATTCGGCTTCGGCGGTAAAGGTTTTGGGGGCGATCAGGTATAGCAATGAAAACGTCACTACCACAAACAGCTGCACCCAGCCGACCAGTCGTTCGCTACGGGCCTGATGTTGCACCAGCGCCAACTGCAACCGTCCTGGCAATTTGGATTCGGTATCGGTTGTTGCAAACAGCTGCCTTAGCATTGTTTTCATCGACGGTTCTCGAAGTTGATCATGAGTTCAAGCTTAGACGACGTTATTCACCAGATGTTACTTAAATGACAATGATTTAGGCGTGTGTTGGTGGTTTTGATCGGATCCTGAAAACGGTTGCCAAGGTGGCTTACATCTAAATTGTAATGGCCTAGTTGATCTACTAGTATGGCCGTTTATGTATAGGCATTGAGGCGGCGATTTTGTTGGTTATTCGCTGTTTTGGGTCGGCTAAAACTGCATTGTCAGTGGCATCATCCGTTTCGATTTATTGACTTGGTGGATTGCTTTCGTCGATCAGTATCCCTCGCAGGACGGAGTATTAGATTGGACAGTAGCACTATCAGCGATTCGCTCGGTGTGGGGAAACTCGAAAACGCCCGTATTCTGATCTATAGCCACGATACCTTTGGCCTGGGCCACTTGCGCCGCTGCCGGACCATCGCCCATGCGCTGGTCGATCAATACAAGGGGCTGTCGGTTCTGATACTGACCGGCTCGCCGATTATCGGCCGATTCGATTTCAAAGCCCGGGTCGACTTTGTCCGTATACCTGGCGTCATTAAACTTCACAACGGCGAATACACCTCGCTGGGATTGCACATCGATCTGCAAGATACCCTCAAACTACGCGAATCGATCATTGTTAATACCGCTCAGGCTTACAACCCCGACCTGTTTTTGATCGACAAGGAGCCGCTGGGGCTCAAAGGTGAGGTTGAATCGACCCTGCAGATGCTTCAGGACAAAGGGGTACCCGCGGTGCTGGGTATTCGTGACGTCCTCGATGCGCCTCATCTGCTCAAACCCGAATGGGAGTCGAAGCGGGCGATTCCCGCGTTGGAAAAATATTACCGGGAGATCTGGGTCTACGGCGATAAGGCGATGGGCAATCCGTTAAGTGGATTGGAGCTGCCCGACTCGGTACTCCAGAAGATCCATTACACCGGCTACCTGCGGCGCGAACTGCCCGAGAAGGTGCAATCTAAGCACCTGCAGCACACCCCTGAGCCTTATATTTTGGTCACACCCGGTGGCGGTGGTGACGGTGTCGAGATGGTTGATTGGGTGTTGAGCGCCTATGAACAATGCTCTAATCCGCTGTGGCATGGCCTGTTTGTCGTGGGGCCGTTTATGCCGCTAGCGGATCAGCAAGCGTTTCAGCGTCGTATCGATAAGCTTCCCAACGCCAGTTTGTTGACCTTTGATAACCACATGGAATCTTTGATGAACGGTGCCGAAGCGGTCGTGGCCATGGGGGGGTACAACACCTTTTGCGAGATCCTGTCGTTCAACAAACGTGCTTTGCTGATTCCGCGTACCTCACCGAGAGAGGAGCAGTTGATTCGAGCGCTGCACGCCCGCGAGCTGGGGCTGCTCAGTCTAATCGATCCACGTCAGGGGGCCGATGTGAAAGCGATGAGTGCCGCACTCAAAGCGCTGCCGCAGCAAGCCTTGCCGCAGCAACGGATGGATCAGGGCTTTCTCAGCGGACTTGACTCGGTTGTCCGTCGGACGTTGGCTCTGTTGTCGCACCGATGACGGCCGTGATCAGTGATGTTTCGGTCTGCGACACCGCGATGGCACCCCGGGTACTGTTCTACGTCCAGCACCTGCTGGGGATCGGTCACGTCAAACGGGCATCGTTGTTGGTGCAGGGCTGGCTGAAGGCGGGTTTGGATGTCACAGTGGTCAGCGGCGGTGAACCGGTTCCTCAGTTCGATTTTGACGGCGCCAGGCTGGTTCAGCTGCCACCGGTTAAAGCACGTGATGCGGCATTTTCCAGTCTGGTCGATGCCGATGGTCGAGCGCTTGATGCTGCGTTTAAACGACACCGCACTGGGCAGCTGATCGATACGCTGGAGCAGCTGCAGCCGCAGTTGCTGGTGCTCGAGAACTATCCGTTCGGCCGTCGCCAGTTGCGGTGGGAGCTGCTGCCGCTACTGCAACGCGCCCGCCAGTTGTCCCGGCCTCCCAAGATCGCTTGTTCGGTGCGCGATATTCTGCAAGCACGCTCGCCTGAACGGGTCGATGAAACCGTTGAGCTGATCGAACGCTATTTCGATGCGGTGCTGGTGCATGGCGACGCTGACTTTATCGCCCTGTCGAGTTCGTTCCCACGCTGCCAGGCGTTTGCCGCAAAACTTCACTACACCGGTTATGTAACCGATCCGGAAACTGTGGATGGCGGCGACAAGTCAGCGTTGTCTGCTCAAGAGCAGGGCGATGAGGTACTTATTTCGGCCGGTGGTGGGGCCGTTGGTTTTGCTTTGATGCAACGCTGCTTGCAGGCACTGGCACAACCCCAGCTGTTCGATGACGCGGCCTTAGTCGGCCGCACGTGCTGGCGATTTTTACTCGGCCCCAATGTGAGTTCCGAGCAGCGTCGACAGCTGGCCGCGCTTGAGCAAAAGATCGATCATTCGCGGTTTGAGGTGGTGTTGGAGCCTGTGCGATCCGATTTTCCCCAGCTGCTGCAGCGCTGTCGACTGTCTATCTCACAAGGCGGTTATAACACCCTGATGGATCTGCTGGCTGCGGGATGCGCTGCCGTGGTGGTACCGTTTGAAGGCAGTGGCGAGACCGAGCAGCGGGCGCGTACCGAACGGTTAGC
>JBFFKD010000219.1:0-5129 GCA_041555595.1 Motiliproteus sp. | reverse complement strand
TAAACATAAGTTTGCGTTGCCCGCCGAGCATCGGTTGCCGGAGATTTTTGGTACAGCAGGGTGGGAGTTCCAGCAGGCGCTGAAAATTCTAAGCCAAGGCTTGGGCGATAACGAGTACCTGCTCGGCGATCACTTCAGCGCGGTGGATATTCTGGTCGCTCAGACGCTGAACTGGGGGGTGATGTTCAAGCAGCCGGTAGAGCAGCCTAATCTGGTTGCCTACCTTGAGCGGCTAATGGCGCGACCCGCACGTGTTGCGGCGTTACAGCGTGAAACGCAGGCGCTGGAAGATCGATAGTCGAACCGATTGTCGAATCGCTAGCGTCGTCGATCGTGTTAGCTGAGCAGCCGTTGATGCCATACTAGACCGCCAGCCGTTGCTCCGCGAGAGCCGTGGCTGGCGGTTTATCGTTTCAATCAACTCGGTCTGAAGCCGGTTAAGAGCTCTTCTTCAAAAACTTGGTCAGCAGTACGATTCGAACGCCGTTGACTCTGCCTTCGATCTGCTCGGGGTTGCCTGTCAGCGAGATGCCCCGCACTGCCGTGCCGCGTTTGGCGGTAAAGCCGGCCCCTTTCACATCCAGATCCTTGATCAGGGTAACGGTATCTCCGGCTTCAAGGCGGGCACCGTTGCTGTCCAGTGTCGCTTGGCTGTCATCGTCGTCAGCGATCTCCATACCCGCCTCGGCCCAGGCTTTGGTCTCGTCTTCCAGGTACAGCATCTCTAGCTGATCCTGTGCCCAGGATTCGCTCGACAGGCGGCTCAGCAATCGGTAGGCCATTACCTGTACCGCCGGTTCCTGACTCCACATCGTCTCTCCCAGACAACGCCAATGGTTGGCATCCATGCTGTCGGGATTATCAATCTGGCTGCGGCAGGTCGCGCACACCATTACTGAACGCGCGGCGCTATCGTCGGCAGCCGGTGGTACCGGATAGACGCTTAGATCGGTGTCGGAAGGGCAGAGTTCGCACTTGGAGCCACTGCGCTGTTGCAGTGTTTGTTCGAGGGTCATGGTATCGGCCTGTTGCTGTATCGTGACGATATAATCAGTTTAAAAATAATCGCGCTATTGTACGGGCTTTTAATGATGAAAACAGGCCTTGCGGCCCTGTCTACAGCGGATTCTGGTTAGATGAACTGCAGCGCTACCGCGACCAAACCGGCCAGAAACAGCGTTTCCGCTACCACCAGTAAAACCGGTTTAGGGCCTATCTTGACGAGTTCGCCGAGAGAGGTCTTCATCCCGAGAGCGGCAACCGCGGTAACGATGCAGACGCGCGAGATCTCTATGAGTCCCTCGACCAGCGGTATAGGCAGCCACTGTAGGCTGTTAATCACGACGAATAGGGCGAAGGCGAATACAAACCAAGGGATCGGTAGCGAGGTTCTGTCGCCGCTGCTGGATCGTTGCTGTCGTAACAGTAGTGATAGTGCCAGTACCACGGGCAGCAGCATCGCCACCCGGATCAGCTTGATTACGGTGGCGGTGTCTCCTGATTCGGCCGAGACGCTATAACCGGCCCCGACCACTTGAGCGACATCGTGGATCGTGGCACCAAAGAAGATGCCGCTAGCGTGGTCGTCCAACCCGATTGCGGCGGCGAACATGGGATAGGCCACCATGGCGATGGTACTCATGGCGGTGACTGCAATCACCGTAAACAGGGTGTCGCGTTCATGTTGTTCCGACTTGGGTGAAAGCGCTGAGATCGCCAACGCCGCCGAAGCGCCGCAGATTGCCACCGCACCACCGGTCAGCACGCCAAAGCGGCTGTCGCGCTGGATAAAGCGGGCGCAGAGGGCACCGAACATGATGGTGGCGATAACACTGCCGACCACCAGTAACACCGGTGGCCAGCCAAGCGCAATGACCGCCTCCATCGACATCCGGAAACCCAGTAGCGCGACCCCAATTCGCAACACTGATTTGACCGACAGCTCGATGCCGGGTCGGGTCTTGTCACTCTGGTGTAGGAAGTTGAAAGCGATGCCAAGCAGCAGGGCGTACAGCATGGTCGGACCACCGTAGTGATCGGACAAGAATCCAGCGGCAAGCCCGACGGTAATGCAGGCGAGTAGACCGGGAAAAAAAGTTTGGAAACGATCTTTCGAAATAAAGGATTGCTCAATCAAAATTTGTTATTAACCTTTTATATGTGATTTTAAACATCATAATTTGTTTTTGATTCTCTAGCTTTCAAGCATGAAGGTTACCGGCCCGTCATTGACCAGCGCCACCTTCATATCAGCACCAAAGCTGCCGGTGGCAACCTGTGGATGACGCTGTCGGGCTTGTTCGACAAAGTAGTCGTACAGCTCCTCGCCGATTGTTGGGGGGGCTGCGGTCGAGAACCCCGGCCGCAGGCCTTTACGAGTATCGGCCGCCAGCGTGAACTGCGATACCACCAGCAGGCCACCCTGAGTCTCGGTCAAACTCAGGTTCATCTTGTCGTCGGCATCACCGAAGATCCGATAAGCCAATACCTTGTTGAGTAATTTGTCGACCGCCTTGCGGTCGTCACCTTTCTGGACTCCTAGCAACAACATAATACCGGGGCCGATCTGGCCGTGGATGCGTTGGTCGATGGTGACCGAGGCTTGGCTGACGCGTTGAATTAAAGCGAGCATAAGATCCTTAGGGCTGTGGCAAAGAGCGGCTGTCGCCGAGAGGCTGCGGGGTTATCAGGCCAATCGCAGTGCAAATTGATTGGTGGCCTTGATCAGATTGTCGGTTATTCCGGGCTCCAGCGCCGAATGACCGGCATCGCGGACGATATGCAGTTCAGCCTCGGGTAGGCGGGCGTGCAGCGCTACCGCTTGATTGACCGGGCAGACGATATCGTAACGACCGTGGACGATAATGGTCGGTATGTGGGCTATTTTGTCGGTATTGTCGAGAATCTGGTTGGGTTCGATGAAGCACTGGTTGGCGAAATAATGGCACTCGATTCGTGCCATCGCCAACGCTACGTGCGGATCACAGAAGTGGTTGACCAGTGTGCTGGAGGGGTTGAGGGTTGAACAGCGAGCTTCCCAACCGGACCAGGCTTTGGCAGCGGACATCCGAGCGATCTCGTTGTCAGAGGTCAGCAGCCGGTGGTAAGCGGCAACAAAATCGTGCTGCTCGGCTGCGGGTATCTGAGCGGCGTAGTCAGCCCAGTAGTCGGGGAATATATGGTCGGCACCCTGCTGGTAAAACCAGCGAATATCTTGATCGCGGCACAGGAAGATACCTCTGAGGATCAGCCCGTTGACCCGCTCTGGGTAGGCCTGGGCGTACAGCAGACTCAGGGTTGATCCCCAAGAGCCGCCAAACAGCAGCCAGCTCTCTATCTTCAAGAATTCACGAATCGCTTCAATATCGGCAATCAGGTGAGCGGTGGTGTTGTCGGTTAATTCGGCGTGCGGGGTCGAGAGGCCGCAACCGCGTTGATCGAACAGGATGATGCGGTACTTCTCTGGGTCAAAGAAGCGACGATTGAACTCGCTGGTGCCGCCACCGGGACCGCCATGGACAAACAGCACTGGCTGCCCTTGCGGATTTCCGCTCTCTTCCAGATACAGACTATGTAAGTCATCGACCTGTAACTGATGGTGCTGGTTGGACTGGATCTCGGGAAAAAGAGTAAGCATGGATCGCCTCCGGCATAAGTCCTGTTCGATAGTATAAGACTTTCTTGGCAAGGGGTATCGACGCGATAGGTGGTTGATCGGAAATAGATAAATAAAACTACGCGAGTAGTTGATCGTGGTGGTTATTGATCCGAGATCGCCTTCGTGCGGTAATCGGCGGATGTTACTGTCTCACTACGATCCACTGAAGTCGATATGTCATGTTGATGGAATTATTATTGCTTTTTGTCGCCGGTTTTTGCGGTGGCGTGCTCAATTCGATCGCCGGTGGCGGCAGTTTTATCACCTTCCCGGCATTGTTGTTTGTTGGTATCCCGCCGATCAGTGCCAACGCTACCAATACCTTCGCTTCTTGTGCCGGTTATCTGAGTGGTGGCTACGCCTTGCGCCGAGAGTTGTACGCGTATCAATCGCAGTTGCCCCGCATTATTGCGGTTAGCCTGGTCGGTGGTCTGGCGGGGGCTTGGCTGTTGCTGCAGACGCCAGAATCGCTATTTCGTCAGGCGATCCCCTGGTTGCTGCTGTTTGCTACCCTGCTGTTTATCATCGGTGGTCGTCTCAACAGTGCCTTGAAACGGCTCGCCAGCCACCATCGTCACGCCTCCTCGGTCGGTGGGCTGCTGCTACTGCTGATGCTATTGGGGGTGTGTCTCTACGGTGGCTTCTTTAATGCGGGGCTGGGAATCATCATCCTCAGCTATCTGGCGCTGGCCGGCTACACCGATATCAATGCGATGAACGGGTTGAAGCTACTGGTCTCTTCGGTGGTGTCGCTGATCGCAATCGTGCTGTTTATCATCGATGGCACCATCGCTTGGTCTCAGGGCTCGGTGGTGCTGGTTGGAACGCTGGCGGGCGGCTATGTCGCCGCTCACTTGTCGCGACAGCTGCCGCAACATTATGTGCGTGGGTTCGTGATTGCCGCCAGCAGCGCTATCACCGTTTATTTCTTCATCGATACCTATGCGGGTTGATGGCGCCGTATTACAGCGGGGTGACTTTGCCGATATAAGGGAGGTTGCGATACTTCTGGGCATAGTCGATACCGACACCAACCACCAACTGATCGGGGATCTCGAACCCTTTCCAGTGCACCTCGATATCGATCTCGCGGCGTGAAGGCTTGTCTAGCCGGGTGCAGATTCGGATCGACTTGGGCTCGCGCAGGGTTAGTATCTCGATCACCTTGTTGAGGGTTCTGCCGGTGTCGATGATATCTTCGACCAGCAATAGCTCTTTGTCTTTGACGTCGCCGTCCAGGTCTTTCAGAATGCGCACATCACCGTTGCTTTCCATCTTGTTGCCGTAGCTAGAGGCGGTCATGAAGTCGGTCTCCAGTGGTACCGTGATCGAGCGGGCCAGGTCGGCCATCATCACCAAGGATCCGCGCAATAGCCCGACCATGACCAGGTCTTTAGTATCCCGGTAGTGCTCGGAGATCTGCTGGCCCAATTGCTCGATGCGTTGCTGCACCTCCTGCTCGGTGATCAAC
>JBFFKD010000218.1:0-5139 GCA_041555595.1 Motiliproteus sp. | reverse complement strand
CGTGCTCGCGCCCGGGTTGGCGCGCGATCGCTGGAATCTCGGCGTCGCGGTCAGCACCCAGAACCGCCAGCTGGGCTATGCGATCGACGATATTTTGGCTAGTATGGTTGCCAATGGTGAAGTCGAGGGCCTGTTTGCCCGCCACGGTTAATTACAGGTATATCAGTTGTCACGGTATGGCCGACTAATCGCCGTCAGAATGCGATTTACGGGGTGACAACCAATAACTATAGGAAACGCCGGATCATTAAGATTCGGGGAAGATATAAGGCAAATTCCATGTATACAGTTAGCACTAAGCCCGCTGAAGTTAAGCGCGAGTGGTTTGTTGTTGACGCAGAAGGTAAGACTCTGGGCCGTTTGGCTACCGAGATCGCTCACCGTCTGCGCGGCAAGCATAAGCCAGAATTCACTCCTCACGTTGATACTGGCGATTACATCGTCGTTGTTAATGCCGAGAAGGTACATGTCACTGGTAAAAAAGCCACTGACAAGATGTACCACCGTCACACCGGTTACATCGGTGGTCTGAAGTCGGTTTCTTTCGAGAAGCAGATCGCAGAGCATCCTACCCGTGTAATCGAAGCCGCCGTAAAAGGTATGCTGCCTAAGGGGCCTTTGGGTCGTGCGATGTACTCCAAGCTGAAAGTTTATGCTGGTGGCGCACATCCACATGCAGCTCAGCAACCTAAAGAATTGAACGTTTAAAGGAAGGCGGAACATGGCTACTAATCAATACTACGGTACGGGTCGTCGTAAGACCTCTACTGCACGTGTCTTCCTGAAGGCTGGCACAGGTAATATCGAAATTAACGGTCGCACCCTGGCGCAGTACTTCGGTCGTGAAGTTGCTCAGATGATCGTCAAGCAGCCGCTAGTGCTGACTGAGAATGTCGAGAAATTCGACCTGTTCATCACCGTTGCTGGTGGTGGTGCGTTCGGTCAGGCTGGTGCGATCCGTCACGGTATCACCCGTGCACTGATGGAGTACGACGAGACCCTGCGTCCTGCATTGCGTAAGGCGGGTTATGTAACCCGTGACGCACGTGAAGTCGAGCGTAAGAAGGTCGGTCTGCGTAAAGCCCGTAAGAAGCCTCAGTTCTCCAAGCGTTAATACGCCGGACAGCTGTCAAAGAAACGCCCAGGCCGAAAGGTCGGGCGTTTTTTTTTGTGCCGAGATTGACGACCGTTGTAATGGGAATTGGTTCCCTACATTGGTCTGGTGCGGTGCAAAAAAGACCACTCTTACCTTGCCAGAATGGCTGAATCTCTTTAGAATTCGCGCCATTTGTGATTCGTGACTTTAGAATTTGAATCGTATCGATCGGCGGATAATGTTGGCGAGCTTAACGATTGATGTTAACTGGCTAAACCTTGTGCAATGGTCGATTTATGGGAGAAACCTTGATGAGTAATGAAGGCGTGAACAATGGACGCCGTCGGTTTCTGGTAGCCTCCACATCTGCGCTTGGCGCAGTGGGTGCTGTCGGAGCCGCGGTTCCATTTGTAGCTTCTTGGAATCCCAGTGCTAAAGCGAAAGCTGCAGGTGCCCCGGCGAAGGCCGACATCAGCAAGCTGGAGCCTGGACAGCAGATGATCGTAGAGTGGCGTGGTAAGCCAGTCTGGATCGTCCGTCGTTCTGCCGAAGCATTGGCTAACCTGGAAAAACTGAACGATACCCTGGCGGATCCGTCCTCCGAGAAGCCACAGCAACCGGAGTACATTCCTAATACCGCTCAGCGCTCTATCAAGCCTGAGATCATGGTAATGACCGGTATCTGTACTCACTTGGGTTGCTCGCCAACTTACCGTCCTGAAATCGCACCGGAAGATCTAGGCGCTGACTGGCAGGGTGGTTTCTTCTGTCCTTGTCATGGTTCCAAGTTCGACCTGTCAGGTCGTGTTTACAAGGGCGTTCCTGCTCCGACTAATTTGGTGATTCCACCGCACGCCTACGAGAGCGACAACGTCATTGTTATCGGTATCGATCCTGAGGGGACTGCATAATGGGAAATCCGAATCGAAGCAAAGCCGAAAAAGGCTTGATGCGCTGGGTTGATGACCGTTTGCCGGTTACCCAGGCTTATGAAGATCATTTGAGCAAGTACTACGCACCGAAGAACTTCAACTTCTGGTACTTCTTTGGCTCTCTGGCGCTGCTGGTACTGGTTAACCAGATCGTTACCGGTATCTGGCTGACCATGAGCTATAACCCTTCTGCCGAAGGCGCGTTCGCCTCGGTTGAATACATCATGCGTGATGTTGAATATGGCTGGCTGCTGCGTTACTTGCACTCCAGCGGTGCCTCGGCATTCTTCGTCGTGGTCTACCTGCACATGTTCCGTGGCCTGATGTACGGTTCTTACCGTAACCCTCGCGAACTGCTGTGGCTATTCGGTATGGCGATCTACCTGTTGTTGATGGCCGAAGCCTTTATGGGCTATCTGCTGCCTTGGGGTCAGATGTCTTACTGGGGTGCTCAGGTTATCATCTCTCTGTTCGGCGCTATCCCCTGGATCGGAGAAGACCTGCAGCAGTGGATTCGTGGTGACTACCTGATCTCTGGTATCACTTTGAACCGTTTCTTCTCGCTGCACGTGATCGCACTGCCGATCGTGCTGCTGGCTCTGGTTGTGTTGCACATCCTGGCGCTGCACGAAGTGGGTTCTAACAACCCTGACGGCATCGAAATTAAGAAGAACAAAGACGAGAAGGGTATCCCGGTCGACGGTATCCCATTCCACCCGTACTACTCCGTTAAGGATATCGTCGGTGTGGTGGTGTTCCTGTTCGTGTTCTGCATCATCGTGTTCTTCTTCCCAGAAGGTGGCGGTTACTTCATTGAAGCGCCAAACTTTGAGCCGGCTAACTCGCTCAAGACGCCGGATCACATCGCGCCTGTCTGGTACTTCACCCCGTTCTACGCCATGTTGCGTGCCGTAACCTACCCACTGTTTGGTGTTGATGCCAAGTTCTGGGGTGTTGTGGTGATGGGTGCCGGTATCGCGGTACTGTTCGTGCTGCCCTGGTTGGATCGTAGCCCGGTTAAGTCGATCCGCTACAAAGGGATGATCTCTAAAGTGATGCTGGCAGTATTTGCGGTATCCTTCGTGATCCTCGGCGTGTGTGGAGCATTGCCTGCCGCTGATCAGCCTGCTTGGTTGGCTCCGGTTGCGACTACCGCTTACTTTGTTTTCTTCCTGGCCATGCCTTGGTACAGCAAGATCGATTCCACTAAACCCGTTCCAGAGAGGGTGACAGGCTAATGAAAAAGCAATTTATCGCATTACTGATTGCCCTGCTGCCGATGGCTGTTATGGCATCGGGTGCCAAAGTTCATCTGGAGCCTTTTGAGGCGAATCTGGAAGATCAGGCATCGCTGCAGAATGGTATGAAGCTGTTCGTTGAGAACTGCATGGGTTGTCATTCGGCTAAGTACCAGCGTTATGAGCGTGCTGCTGATGACTTGGGTATGGACAAGGACTTCGTGGTTGAGAACCTAATTGTTGGCAACAGCAAGATCGGTGATCACATGACCATCGCCATGAGCGTAGAAGACGCCAGCAACTGGTTCGGTGCACCGCCACCTGATCTGTCTCTGGAAGCGCGTCTGCGTGGTTCTGCTTGGGTCTATACTTACTTGAAGAGCTTCTATGTTGATCCTAACCGTCCTTGGGGCGTCAACAACAAGGTATTCCCCGATGTGGGTATGCCTAACGTGTTGGAAAACATGCAGGGCGTTCAGGTCTGTAAGGACGAGCATTGCGACGAGTTCGAACTGGTTAAGGCGGGTACCATGTCCGCTGAAGAGTTCGACAAGGCGATGTACGACCTGACCAACTTCATGACCTATATTGCTGAGCCATCTAAGTTGATGAGTCGTGATATCGGTACCAAGGTGCTGATCTTCTTGGCGATCCTGTTCATCTTCGCATACTTGCTGAAGAAAGAGTTCTGGAAGGACGTCAAGAGTGGTTCTTGGAGAGAGAAGCACTAATCAGAGCCGATCTTTGATCGATCTCTGACCCGCGCGGCCTGCTTTTTAGCTGGCCGCGTTTTCTGTTTTTTTACGCAGTGAAATTTGGCAAGGTGAATTAGATGGGTGTAACGGCAAAACGTACCTCGATGACCTTCTTCTCTGATGGTGCTGATCATTACAGCCATCGGGTCCGCATTGTGCTGGCGGAGAAGGGTGTTGCGGTTGAAATCAACGATACGGATCTGGACAACGCGCCGCAGGAACTGGCCGATGTCAATCCGTACAATACTCTGCCGACGCTGGTTGATCGTGATCTGGTGCTGTATGAGCCAAACATCATGATGGAATACCTCGACGAGCGTTTTCCACATCCGCCTCTGCTGCCGGTTTATCCGGTTGCTCGGGCCGAAAGCCGTCTCTATATGCACCGAATCGAGAAGGACTGGTGTCGCCTGGTTGAGGTGATTCTGACTTCTGAAGATGCTGACGAGGCTGACGAGGCGCGTAAAGAGCTGGCCGATGGCCTGATTGCTATCGCACCAATCTTCGCCGAAAAGCCTTACTTCATGAGTGAAGAGTTCACACTGGTCGATTGCTGTCTAGCACCGCTATTGTGGCGCCTGGAGATATTGGGTATTGAGCTTCCAGCGCAGGCTAAGCCGTTACAGCAGTATATGGATCGTTTGTTTGAACGTGAGTCGTTCCAGATCAGTCTGTCAGAAGCTGAGCAGGAGATGCGCTAGCGTCTAGGCTATAAACCAAAAAAAAGGGTGCTTTGAGCACCCTTTTTTATTGTCAGGATAAAGCCTGCTTTAGGATCAATCTTGGCACCGTTTCAGTTACTATAACGGTTTTCCCCCGCTGTTTTTTGGAGCCCCGAGTACATGACCCCTAGCCGCCCATATCTGATTCGAGCTTTGCACGAGTGGATTACCGATAACCAACACACCCCTTATATCGTTGTCGATGCTGGTGTTCAGGGTGTTGATGTGCCGCAGAATTTCGTCAGCGATGGCCAGATCGTGCTGAATATTTCGATGACAGCGGTACAGGATCTATCTTTGGATAGCGATGCGGTCTGTTTTAGCGCGCGTTTTGGCGGCGTACCGATGCAGGTCTATGTACCAGCGATTGCAGAACGCTTTGCAAAGAAGGCAGAT
>JBFFKD010000217.1:0-5151 GCA_041555595.1 Motiliproteus sp. | reverse complement strand
CTGGAGCAGTACTTTGCCCATTCTGAGCAGCTGGCGACCCGGATCATGCTCTGCTCCGGTGAGCGCAAAGCTGCCGGTATGTTGTTACAGGCGCTGCCTTCGGCTGAAGCCGGGCAGCAATCAGAGCATTATGCCGAGAATTGGAATCGGATCTCCCATTTGGGGTCGACCCTGAGCGATCAGGAGCTGCTGGAACTCGACAACGAAACCTTGTTGTTCCGGTTGTTCCATGAAGAAGAGGTTCGGGTTTATGACGCTAACGAGCTGGTGTTCAAGTGCGACTGCTCCAAAGATCGCTGCTTGGGTGCGTTGCGTACCTTGTCGGATCTGGAGCTGCAACAGATGCTCGACGAGCAGGGTGTGATCGAGATGGATTGCCAGTTCTGCAAGGCTCGTTACAGCATCGATCAGGTTGAGGTTGAGCAACTGCGACTGGGTGTGACGGGCAAGGGCTCCGATAGCATCCATTAGTAGTGATAAACATCAACTATATAAACAACTTCTGCCGTTGATGGTTGAAGTGGTCGAAGCTATCCCCATATAAGGGGCATCATATTAATCTGACCTCGCCGGTTTAACTCACTTGCAATATATCGTGACTGCGTTTCGTGGCTAAGCGATCGCTACTGACGAGCAATTACACCCACGTATTGAACGAACGAGTAGTTCCTTCTGGGGTGAGTTCCGGCTACTATCAGCGGTCAGTTCAACGGAGGATTTATGAGCGACAATATCATCAATGTGACAGACGCCAGTTTTGAAGAAGAAGTTCTCAAGGCTGATGGTGCGGTGCTGGTTGATTACTGGGCCGAGTGGTGCGGACCGTGCAAAATGATTGCCCCGATATTGGAAGAGGTGGTCAATGATTACGGTGATCGCCTGAAGATCTGTAAGCTCAATATCGATGAGAACAGTGAAACACCCCCTAAATTCGGCATTCGTGGCATTCCAACCCTGATGCTGTTTAAAGGTGGTAGCGTCGAAGCAACTAAAGTGGGTGCATTGTCGAAGTCACAGCTGACCGCCTTCCTTGATAGCTCGCTGTAAAAGTATTGAAGTAACGGGCTCTGAATAGGGCCCGTTTCTATTTTCTGGCTGCGGTTATTGGTTTCCGCCGCTGATATGTTGCAATCACGCGTTTTTCCAGCGAGAATACAAAACCAATGTCGCAACACGCGGCGCTATATCTAATTTCCCGTTACCCTCCTTCCTGCCAAAACAGCACCTTCTCGCGTGCACTCTATAACGACTTCAAACTATGAATCTCAGTGAATTAAAGCTAAAACCGGTTTCAGAACTTCTCGAAATCGGCAAAGAAATGGGCCTAGACAATCTGGCTCGCTCTCGTAAACAGGATGTCATTTTCGCTATTCTCAAGAAGCATGCTAAGAGCGGTGAGGATATCTATGGTGATGGTGTGCTGGAAATTTTGCAGGATGGTTTTGGTTTCCTGCGTTCAGCTGAGGGTTCTTACCTGGCCGGACCAGATGACATCTATGTCTCTCCAAGTCAGATCCGTCGTTTTAACCTGCGCAAGGGTGACACTATTTCAGGCAAGATTCGCCCGCCCAAAGATGGTGAGCGTTACTTCGCTATGCTCAAAGTTGACCAGATCAACTTCGACCGTCCTGAGCGCGCCAAGAACAAAATACTGTTTGAAAACCTGACCCCGTTGTTTGCTCAAGAGCGGCTGCGGTTAGAGCAGGGTAACGGTTCGACCGAAGACCTGACTGCGCGAATTATCGACCTGGCCTGTCCGATGGGTAAGGGTCAGCGTGCTCTGATCGTATCGCCACCCAAGGCCGGTAAGACCTTGATGTTGCAAAACATCGCCAACTCGATCACACGTAACAATCCCGAATGTCATCTGATCGTACTATTGATCGACGAGCGTCCGGAAGAGGTGACCGACATGCAGCGCACCGTGCGCGGTGAAGTGGTCGCCAGTACCTTTGATGAGCCGCCTGCGCGTCACGTCCAGGTTGCCGAGATGGTGCTTGAGAAGGCCAAGCGGCTGGTTGAGCACAAGAAAGACGTTGTCATCCTGCTCGACTCGATCACCCGTCTGGCGCGCGCTTACAACACCGTAATCCCGTCGTCGGGCAAGGTGTTGACCGGTGGTGTCGATGCTCACGCACTGGAGCGTCCCAAGCGTTTCTTCGGTGCCGCACGTAATATCGAAGAGGGCGGTAGCCTGACCATTATCGCCACCGCGCTGGTCGATACCGGTTCCAAGATGGATGAGGTGATCTTCGAAGAGTTTAAGGGTACCGGTAACTCGGAGGTGAATCTGGATCGCCGCGTGGCCGAGAAGCGGATCTATCCAGCCTTTAACATCCGTCGTTCCGGCACCCGTCGTGAAGAGTTGTTGACCACTGAAGACGAACTGCAGCGGATGTGGATTCTGCGCAAACTGCTTGATTCGATGGAGGACTCGGCCGCGATCGAGTTTGTGCTCGACAAGTTGAAGGACTTCAAGACCAACGATGAGTTCTTTATGTCGATGAAACGCAAGTAAGTTTCTTCGAACATTATTAAAGGGCGGGTCATTGATCTGCCCTTTTTTATGTCTAGCGGTTATTATTTAAATCCTACGATTTTTATAAAGTATTATTGGATCTATGAAATACAAAGACCTGCGCGACTTTATCGAGGCGCTTGAAGCCCAAGGCGAGCTGATTCGGATTAAGGCTGAAGTCGACCCTAATCTTGAGATGACCGAAATCTGTGACCGTACCCTGCGTGGTGGTGGCCCGGCTCTGCTGTTCGAAAACCCCAAAGGGTTCGATATGCCGGTGCTGGCTAATCTTTTCGGCACCCCTAGGCGGGTGGCGTTGGGGATGGGAGAAGATGAGGTCTCGCAACTGCGCGAAGTGGGTAAGTTGCTGGCCTTTTTGAAAGAGCCCGAGCCGCCCAAGGGGATGAAGGATGCTTGGGACAAGCTACCGATCTTCAAGCAGGTGCTGAATATGGCGCCGAAGCTGGTCAAGCAGGCGCCTTGTCAGACCCATGTGTTTGAGGGTTCTGAGGTTGATCTGACCAAGCTGCCGATACAGACCTGCTGGCCTGACGATGCTGCGCCCTTGGTCACCTGGCCGCTGGTAATCACCAAGGGGCCGCACAAGGAGCGGCAGAATCTTGGGATCTATCGCCAGCAGCTACTGGGCAAGAACAAGCTGATCATGCGCTGGCTGTCGCATCGTGGAGGTGCGCTCGATTTTAAGGAGTGGTTGCAGGCGCATCCGGGCGAACGGTTCCCGATCTCCGTGGCTCTGGGCGCTGATCCAGCGACTATTTTGGGGGCGGTGACGCCGGTACCCGATACCCTGTCCGAGTACGCTTTTGCCGGCTTGTTGCGCGGCCAGAAGACCGAGCTGGTCAAGTGCATAACCAACGACCTGCAAGTGCCTGCCACCGCCGAGATCATTCTCGAAGGCTACATCGAGCCGGGTGAGTTGGCCGATGAGGGGCCGTTTGGAGACCATACCGGTTACTACAACGAAGTCGAAAAATTTCCGGTCTTTACGGTCGAGTGTATGACGCATCGTAATAAGCCGATCTATCACAGCACCTACACAGGCCGTCCGCCTGATGAGCCGGCGGTGCTGGGGGTGGCGTTGAACGAAGTGTTTATTCCGCTGCTGCAGAAACAGTATCCAGAGATCGTCGATTTTTATCTGCCGCCGGAGGGCTGCTCGTACCGGCTGGCCGTGGTCACCATCAAGAAACAATACCCTGGCCATGCCAAGCGGGTGATGATGGGGGTGTGGTCATTCCTGCGTCAGTTTATGTACACCAAGTTTGTTATCGTCACCGATGACGATATTAACGCCCGTGATTGGAAAGATGTGATCTGGGCGATGACCACCCGGATGGATCCGGTACGTGACACCGTCGGCATCGAGAATACTCCGATCGATTATCTTGATTTTGCCTCGCCGGTACCGCGTTTAGGCTCGAAGATGGGCTTTGACGCCACCAATAAGCTGCCGGGTGAAACCGATCGCGAATGGGGTGTTCCGATTACGATGGATGCGGAGGTTACGCAGCGCATCGATCAGCTCTGGGACAGTTTGGGTATTGAGCTGCCGGGCAGTACTGAAAATTTGAGTTGAATTGTAACCGTTGGTCAGTTTGGCTAACGCACGTTACCTAGCATAGAGATCATGTTGATGGCCCCTGCCAGTCAAATCACCACTACTGAGTGTAATGTTCAGCAGGTTGCCCTGCTGACCGACGACATCTACCGAGTTCAGTTACAGCTGGAGCAGCCGCTGCGGCATCTGGCCGGTCAGTATCTTGAGCTGTTGCTCGACGATCAGACCGCCGTACCTTATACCATCGCCTCGGCACCAGCGGAATTGCCGCTATTGGAGCTGCAGATTCAGGATCAGGGCGACGGTAGTCTGTCATCGCAGGTGATCAGGTTGTTCAAGAGTCAGGTGCAGGTGCAGGTCCGATTGCCGCTTGGTGACTGCTATCTGGATCAGCCGCCGGCGAATCCTGAACAGCCGCTGATTTTTATCGCCGCCGGTACCGGTTTTGCTCAGATGAAGGCGATCATCGAGCACGCGCTCAGTATCGATATGCCCAATCCACTTCACCTGTATTGGGGGGTACGCGAAGCCGAGCACCTATACGGACACGATCTGATCGCGCAGTGGCAATCACAGCATGCGCAATTTATTTTCCATCCGGTGGTGTCGGATCCGTCCGGTGATGATTGGTCGGGCCGAATAGGTCTGGTGCATGAGTCGGTGATGGAGGACTTTGCGCGGCTTGATGATGCGCTGATCTACGTCTGCGGTTCTCCGCCGATGGTATACGCGGTGGAGGATGATTTTCGCCTGCGCGGTATGGGTGATGGCCAGATGCAATCCGATGTTTATAGTTATGCGCCACGGGGCTGATTGCCTGTCGGCGGCTCTGTTGCTGTTGTAGGAGTCCAGTCTACAGGGAGAGAATTTGATACTTCTTCGTTGCTATCATGGGCTCTCGGCTAATTAATACCGTTGGTTGATGGCTTCTTTTCCGCCCAGCCGGGCGGGGTCAAGGGAATGGCGGAGCATATCCTTGAGGCGCCCGGTTGGGGCGCAACAAAGCTATCAACCACTTCAAAAATTCAGTGATAAAAGCCTTGGGTACGCGTAT
>JBFFKD010000216.1:0-5166 GCA_041555595.1 Motiliproteus sp. | reverse complement strand
TTATACCGAGCCGTCATCCACCCGGTACAACTGCAACAACAAGAGCCGGCGGCAGAGACGGTTATCGTCAACGCGCTGACCTTCGTGGTCGACCACAGTAGCCCGCAATACTCGGGCCGAATCAGCCCAGAGCAAGCAGCCAACCATGTCCGTGATGCGGTTGGCATCAGCGGCAGCAGCCGTGATTACCTGCTTAACAGCATCGACCATCTCGACCAGCTAGGGCTGCACGACGAGCACCTGAGCCAGATCGCGGCATTGCTGTAAGCTGTCTCAGTCGATTAACGCCGCTTCGCCTCTAACGGACCCCGGCCATGGTTAACAATTGACCAAAGGCGCTATGCTTTAAAGATTGATTATTAACACCCTTGGGTGGGAGACCAGCGATGTCTAGCCGTACTGTAACCAACCTTATAATCCAATCTGCTACCAGCGTTCCGGCACTATTGCTAACGACATCGGTACTACTCTCAACCGCTGTCACGGCATTCTCCGGCGAGTCCAGCATCACCCAGCAACAAAGTTGTTATCAAGGACTATGCGCCTCACTCACGAGTCCGGCCAGCTGTCCCGACCCAGGACAAACCGTAGCATTGAAGTATCAAGGCACACTGGCCGATGCCGGTAGTTTTTCGGTCACCACCTATGAACTGCTGCTCGATGCCGACTGGCAGCTGATCAACAACCATCAAGTTCAAGTGCTATCTCACGCTGGGGTATTGGATAACGACGGCTTTGTGATCGGAGGGCAGTTCGAAGGCAGCGTAATGATCGACCCATCAACTGATCAACGTTACACCCTAATTCACCGCTATCGCAGCAGTGCCCACGGCTACTTTGCTGTTGCGGTAGATCTGGACTACTCGTCCGCCAAAACAGCCCTTGGCAGTGAGTTTCAGATCGACATCAAACCGGGATCGTGCCCCAACCCATTCAACATCGGTAATAAAGGGGTAACCCCTGTGGCTATTATCGGTACCGACTCGTTTGATGTCCGCAGTCTTGATCCTGCCAGCATCCGGTTTGAAGGGGTCGCTCCCAAGCATTACAGCTATCAGGATGTGGCTAGCGAGATCACCAGCAAAGACAGCGTCTACGATTGCACCAGCAGTACCGCCGACGGTAAACAAGATCTATCTCTGAAGTTCCCGAGCCAGCAACTGGCGACCGCGATTGCAACAAAACTCGGGCGACAACCCTTCGATGGCGAGATCGTAACGCTGGAGCTGAGCGCATCTCCTGCCGGAGACAGCGGTTCGGGCTGCACCACCAACTTGACCGGTCAGGATACGATTCAGGCGCTGGTTAAAGGCAAAAGGTAGTCCGTATCGCTGGCATAAAACTGCCAAAAAAAGACGCCGTAGCGCCCTTATATAGATAGATGTGCGATAGATCCGGCGCTTGGTCGACCCACTCCGGACGGTGCAGGTCGCGATCACTGATAATACCGACTAGCTTCCGATCTTCATCAACTACCGGCATATGCCGGAGATCACTCTCACGCATCCGAAAAAAGGTCTGGCGGATAGCGTCATCGAGGTTGGCGACCCACACCTAACAGCACCGACCATCTCGACCAGCTAGGGCTGCACGACGAGCACTTGAGTCAGATTGCTAAGTTATTGTAATTCTTACACGGCCTTTTCTCACTTTGTGAGCTAGGTCAACTCAATTGCAATCAACACCCAGATCAGACCACTATCTGACTCAGATCAGCACGTCGTCTGTACATTTTCATCTACCCTCGCTTCTAACGATCAAACACCCAATAATCACCGCGAGTACGATACGCGGAGGGCGTTGATCCTCAGCAAAGCGGATCCGAACTGCACCAAGGGGTAGTATCATGCGTAACACACTGATCACAGCATTAACCATCACCGTATCAGGATTGGGCCTGGCAACGCCTGCCAACGCCGCCCCGATCAAAGAGTGCTACCAGGGTATTTGTAGCGCCATCGATACTCCAACCGCCTGCGTTGAAGCGGGTCAACAGACCCAGATCGCCGTGACAGGCGAGCTGAGCGGCGTCAGCGGCATGGCCTTTACCGCCTACCAAGTGGTCGCCGATGCCCAATGGCGCTACAACGACAACCATCAGGTTGAACTGATCAACGGTAAAGCTCTCGATAGCAAAGGATTTCACTTTGGAAGCACCTTTGCCAACAAATATACAGTCACCGGCGGTGAAGCTCAGAAATACACCTTTATCTACGGCTCCCGGGTCTTCGGCCACGGTTTCTACGATGTAGCAGTCGACCTGCCGATGGGCGAAGGCAGTGGCAGTAGTACCTCCTTGCAACTGGATATCAAACCCGGCTCCTGTCCCAACCCGTTCAATGTCGGTAGCAAAGGAGTCACCCCGGTCGCAATCGTGGGTACCAGCGAACTCGACGTTCGCAGCCTAGATCTGGACAGCATTCGCCTCCAAGGCGTTGCCCCAGTGAAATACAGCTACGAGGATATCAGCAGTGAAATCCCCAACAAGAGCAACGTGGACTGCACCACCAGCACCGCCGATGGAAAAGAGGACCTATCGCTGAAGTTCCTCAGTCAGCAACTCAGTGCCGCCATAGAGACTAAACTGGGACGGCAACCGTTTGATGGCGAGATCGTAACCTTGGAACTGACCGCGGCTCCGGCCGGAAGTACCGAGTCCGCCTGCGGCTCAGGCTTGACTGGAGAAGACAGCATCCAGGCGTTGGTGAAAGGTAAAAAATAGACCTTTAATGATCGTTCTTAATCGACCAAAAAGGGCGCCTCGGCGCCCTTTTTAATTGCTTTAACGTTGTTGGCTTTATTTCTCTTTCTTGGCCTTCTTCTGCTCATCAAGTAGCAGATCCAACGCTTTGAGCAGGTCAACCGAGGATAGCATCCCGACCAGGTCTTCCTCTTTGTTCAACACCGGCAGCGCACCAAACCTGTGCTGAGTCAGAGTTTTGGTAGCTTTGGCGATCGTGTCGTAAGTATGTGCAACCATCACGTTACGGGTCATCAGGTCACCGACGCTAAGGTTATCGTCAAGGTTATAGATATGCGATAGATCCGGCGCTTCATCGACCCACTCAGGGCGACGCAGGTCACGGTCGCTGATGATTCCAACCAACTTGCGATCAGCGTCCACCACCGGCATATGCCGGACATCATTCTCACGCATCCGGAAAAACGTCTTGCGAATTCCGTCATCGGGATTAGCGACCAACACTTTAGATGTCATAAAATTACTGACTTTCAGAGGCATTACCTACTCCTTTATAAGGTAAGGGTATCGAAAGGAAAATAGAGCGATCAATGATTAACATGCTGTCGTAGCAGTACGCCGTTGGCATCAAAGATAAATTTACCGACATCGTAACGGTAGATCTTTTTGCCGTCGCCGAGAGTGAACGGTTTGATCTCACCGAGCAGCTCGACAAGTTGAGCGGTAGTGGTCTCGCCCACTTTGATGGTCGACAGCATCTCTGGCGTTACCGCCTTAGAGCCAGCCACCCGTGACAGATTATGCTGCACCACCACCGGTTTGTTGTCGGTACCAGGGGTAGAAGAGGCCGATGGAGAACCCGCCTGCGGCTGGATATTCGCGGGTGGTTCAATACAGCCGGTCAACGCAACAATGACCAGCGCCAAGACAGGGGCTGCTAAACGTTTCACTGATAAACTCCTCTTTGGATTCATTCACGGTAACGCGCTCAGCGACCGGTGCCGCTATGGTTGCATAGCTGATAGGTAAGTAAAACTGGCGTGCGTCGATTAACCACAAAAAAGAGTAAACATTCTGGTAAATCCGCTGTCCATTGGTTTCGCGGCTATTGAGCTGCGGCGCCGCTACCGTTATCGTGGCGGTTTGAACGCTTTGACCACGCCTTTCACGGAACCGAACATGCGTCTTATTTTGTTGTTATTGCTCGCTCTCACCTTGCCGGCCAGTGCCGGTCAATCTCTGCAGACTCTGCAGCTGCTCTATTCGGGCAACCTGGATGGCGAGCTGGAACCCTGCGGTTGCTCGCTCGATTCTGACTTTGGTGGCCTGCAACGTCGCGCCACCCTGATCGACCAACTGCGCGCCGACAATCCTGAATTGCTGCTGATCGAAGCGGGTGGCTTATTCTCGCCCGAGCTGGGCAGCGATCTGATCAAACACCAGTTCATTCTGAGCGGCATGGCGCAGCTCGATTACGATGCGATCGGGGTACAATGGAGCGATCTGGCCCACGGTGCCGATCTACTGGCCAATTCGAATCTACCCTTTAGCGTTGGTAACTGGAGCAGCGACAGCATTGCTACCGCCCGCCAGCCCCGGCGCGGCGACAGTCGGCTGTTCTTCAGCCAGTGGCTCGACCCGTTGACATCGCCTTACGCCGCCACCCCAGCGCTATCACCGATCACCGATCAAACCGAACCCGTACAACTGGCTTACAGGCAGGCCAAAGCGCAGGGCAAGTTAACGGTGCTAGCGACCACATTGACCCTAGAAGCGGCCCAAAAGCTGTTCGACCTGAATGATATCGATCTCCTGATCATCCAGGCCGCCTACGAAATCTACGGCCAACCGCAGCTACTCGGCCAGACCCTGGTGCTGCAGCCAGGATCGCGCGGCCAGCGACTCGGCCAGCTGACCCTGGATGTGGACCAAAACGGACGGATCAGCGACTGGCAACACAGCGTCATCGAGCTACCCGACACTGTCGCTAATGCGCCGCAGCTCGATAGCTGGTACGCCAACTATAACGAAGCATTAAAGCAGGATTACCTGCAACGGGTCGCCAAGCGCAAAGCGATCAGCAGCGGTGAATCACCCTACCTAGGCGAACAGCAGTGCAAGACCTGCCACGCAGCCCAGCATCAAGTCTGGAGTCAGAGCGAGCACGCCAAGGCATTCGGCGACCTGGAGGCGGTCGGTAAGGAGTTCGATAGCCACTGCGTTGGCTGCCACACCGTCGGTTTCCTGCAACCCGGAGGCTATCTGGATCTGGGACTGACGGCTGAGCTGATCAATGTCCAATGCGAAAACTGTCACGGTGGTGGTCGCGAGCACGCCAGCAGTGCTGGACAGATTGCCACCCCCAACAACGGTCAGAGCAAGCAGCAGATCTGTAGCCAGTGCCATGTCCGCGAGCACAGCCCGTCGTTTGACGTCGACACCTACTGGCCCAAGATCGCCCATCC
>JBFFKD010000215.1:0-5197 GCA_041555595.1 Motiliproteus sp. | reverse complement strand
GTTTTATGGGGTTGTCGTTCGCTATCCCGGTAACGATGGCGCTGGATGTGGTCGAGCAGCTGAAAGCCAAGGGGCATGTGGCGCGGGGCTGGCTGGGGGTGATTATCCAGGAAGTTAATCGCGATCTGGCGGAATCCTTTGGGTTGGATCGGCCGATGGGGGCTTTGGTAGCGAAGGTGCTGCCGGGGAGTCCTGCCGAGGCGGCCAAGTTAAAAGAGGGCGATATTATCGTTGACTTCGATGGTCGTGCGGTCGATCGTTCGGCCGAGCTGCCGCAGCTGGTGGGTCGAGTGATGCCGGGCAAGACGGTCAAACTCAAGTTGGTGCGCAATGGTCAATCCAAAACCTTGAAATTAACGGTTGGTGAACTACCTGACGAGGGGCAGATGCGCAAAACGGCAGCACCAACCGCTCCGGCAGAGAATAATCCGCTGAAGGTTAAGGTTGCCGCGCTGGAGCAAGAGCGGGCCGAGCAATGGAACCTTAGCGGCGGTGTGGTGGTTAGAGCGGTGCAGTCGGGACCGGGTGCCGATGCCGGTTTGGTGGTTGGTGATGTGATCACCATGCTCAATGGTCGTTCCATTGCTGGCGTCGATGATTTTGCACGGGAGATCGGCAAGCTGCCGGTCGATAAGGCGGTACCGATGCGGATCGTGCGGCGAGGTAGTCCGCTGTTTTTACCCCTGAAAATAAAACCCTGATCGGTTTGCAGAGGGCGCTTCGGCGCCCTTTTTTGTGGCTGCAAGGGCTGTGCGGGTTGATGGCTCTATTGCTGAAAATAGGCTAGAATTGCGCGCTTTATTTTCCCGCTCGTTACGAGCCTTATGGTGCTACTGCTTTGAGTGACCTCAGTCATATCCGGAACTTTTCTATCATTGCCCATATCGATCACGGTAAATCGACCCTGGCCGACCGTTTTATTCAGACCTGCGGCGGTCTGAGTGAACGCGAAATGGAGAAGCAAGTGCTTGATTCGATGGATATCGAACGCGAGCGTGGTATCACCATCAAGGCCCAAAGTGTTACGCTCGACTACCAGGCTCGAGACGGTAAGGTCTATCAGCTGAACTTCATCGATACGCCTGGACATGTCGATTTTTCGTACGAAGTTTCTCGCTCACTAGCCGCGTGTGAAGGTGCGCTGCTGGTGGTTGATGCCGCGCAGGGAGTTGAAGCGCAATCGGTCGCCAACTGCTATACCGCCATCGAGCAGGGGCTGGAAGTGATGCCCATACTGAACAAGATGGATCTGCCGCAAGCCGAGCCTGAACGGGTCAAGGTGGAGATCGAAGAGGTGATCGGCATCGATGCTCAGGACGCGGTGGCGGTCAGCGCCAAGAGCGGTATGGGGGTTGAAGATGCGCTGGAGCAGTTGATCGAACTGATTCCTGCGCCCGAGGGAGATATCGATGCACCGCTGCAGGCGCTGATTATCGATTCGTGGTTCGATAACTATCTGGGCGTGGTGTCGTTGGTGCGGGTGATGCAGGGCTCATTGCGCAAGAAAGATAAGATACTGGTCAAGTCGACCATGCAGAGCTATCAGGTCGACGATGTTGGCGTGTTTACCCCCAAGCGATTGTCGACCGGTGAACTTAAGGCGGGTGAAGTCGGTTATATCGTTGCCGGTATAAAAGAGATTCAGGGCGCCCCGGTGGGCGATACCTTGACCCTGTCGAAAACGCCCGATGTCGAGATGTTACCGGGTTTTAAGCAGGTGAAACCGCAGGTATATGCCGGCATGTTCCCGGTCAGCTCGGACGATTATGAAGATTTTCGTGATGCTTTGAGTAAATTGACTCTTAACGATGCTTCGCTGTTCTTCGAGCCTGAAAGTTCCGACGCGCTCGGTTTTGGTTTCCGTTGCGGCTTCCTTGGCCTGCTGCATATGGAGATCATTCAGGAGCGATTGGAGCGAGAGTACGATCTTGATCTGATCACAACCGCACCGACCGTTATCTACCAAGTCGAATTGAATAATGGCGACGTGATCAGCGTCGACAGCCCGTCTAAACTCCCTGATTTTGGCTCGATCAAGGAGATGCGCGAACCGATCGTGCAAGCCAATATGTTGGTGCCCAAAGAGTACCTGGGGCCGGTGATTACGCTGTGTATTGAAAAACGCGGTGTGCAGAAAGATCTGCAGTATATGGCGAGTCAGGTTTCGTTGACCTATGAACTGCCGATGAGCGAAGTGGTGATGGACTTTTTCGATAAGCTCAAATCGGTCAGCCGTGGTTATGCCTCGCTTGATTACAGCTTTGTCCGGTTCGAACCGGCCCAGTTGTTGCGATTGGATGTTCTGATCAATAGCGAACGGGTCGACGCGCTGGCGGTGATCATGCATAAAGATAACGCTCAGTATCGTGGCCGGGCGCTGTGCGACAAGATGAAGGAGCTGATACCGCGGCAGATGTTCGATGTCGCGATTCAGGCTGCGATCGGCGGTAAAATCATTGCTAGAACCACCATCAAGGCGCTGCGCAAGAATGTGACTGCCAAGTGTTACGGTGGCGATATCAGTCGTAAGAAGAAGCTGCTGCAGAAGCAGAAAGAGGGTAAGAAGCGGATGAAGCAGGTGGGCAACGTCGAGGTTCCACAGAGTGCGTTCTTAGCCGTATTGAAGATGGACAGCTAAATGGATATCGATTTTTCTCTGGTTCTGGTGATCCTGGTCGCGGTCACTGGTGTGGTTTGGGCGTTCGACGCGGTGGCATTGGCACCGCGCCGAAAAACGGCGCTAGCCACTCTTGAAGGTCAAGCGGGTAAAGGGCCGGTTGGCGTTGAACTGGATGCTAAAACCCTGGCCAAGGTCCAGGCTAAAACGCTACCCGAACCGATAGTGGTCGAATATGCCAAGTCGTTCTTCCCTGTGTTGGCGCTGGTGCTGGTGTTGCGATCGTTTCTGATCGAACCCTTTCAGATTCCGTCGGGCTCGATGTTGCCAACGTTGCAGATCGGTGACTTTATTCTGGTCAATAAGTTTCATTACGGCCTGAGGCTTCCGGTAGCCGGCACCAAAGTGGTCTCGCTCAACGACCCCAAGCGCGGCGATGTGATGGTGTTTAAATACCCCAAAGACCCTCGGATCAATTACATCAAGCGGGTGGTTGGTTTGCCTGGCGATCTGATTGGTTACAGCAACAAGCGGTTGACCATCAACGGTCAACCGGTGGCGTTGGAGATGATGGCTGAACTGCCCGACGGTCGTAGCATTAAACGGCTGCTGACCGAGCAGTTGGGCGAGGTCGAACACCTGATCTATAACGATCTGACCCTGCCGCGGCCTGCCAAAAACTGGACCGTGCCCGACGGGCACTATTTTATGGTCGGCGATAATCGTGATAACAGCAACGATAGTCGCTTCTGGGGTTTTGTTCCCGATGACCTGATTGTCGGCAAGGCGTTTGCGATCTGGATGCACTGGCCGTCATGGACCAGTATTCCCAGTTTCCGTAATAATGGTTTTATTCAGTAATATTGAATCCAATAACAGTTAGTGTTTGTGGAGTATTAGGATGAAGTTGAAGCAACATCAAGGCGGCTGGAGTTTTCTGAGCTTGATGACGGCGTTAATCGTCGTCGGAGTTTTTGTCGCAGTGGCCTTCAAGTTGGCGCCAGCCTACAACGACCACCAGACCCTTAAATCGATCATGCAGAGTACCCAGTCGGATCAGCAGTTGATGTCCCAGGGGAAACGCGATATTCGACTTGGCGTTGGTAAAAAAATGCGTATTAACAACTTGGACTTGCCGAAAGAATTTCTCAAAATTACCAAAGAGAAAGGTGATGTGTTCCTAGATGTTGAGTATCAGGTGAGGATTCCTATTTTTGCCAACGTTGATGCCTTGGTTAGTTTTAAAGAACAGTATGTAGGTCGTGAACTTGACTGATATGATCGCAAAACTTGGCCGCAAGCTCGGATATCAGTTTAACGATACTAAACTGGCCGAGCTGGCGCTGACTCACCGCAGTTGTGGCTCCAATAATAACGAGCGGTTGGAGTTTCTGGGCGATTCAATCCTGAACTTCGTCATCGCCGACGACCTGTTCGACCGTTTTCCTACGGCTAAAGAGGGGCAGTTGAGTCGATTGCGGGCGCGGTTGGTCAAAGGCGTAACCCTGGCTGAGTTGGCCGAAGAGATGGCGCTGAAAGAGTTTCTCAAACTTGGCGCCGGCGAGCTCAAGAGTGGCGGGTTCAACCGCAAGTCGATTCAGGCGGATGTGGTCGAGGCGCTGATCGGTGCGATCTATCAGGATGCCGGCTTTGAACCGTGCCGTGAGCGAATCCTGGCTTGGTACCAGAATCGGTTGAATAACCTCAATCTGGACGACACCCAGAAGGATCCCAAGACTCGGCTGCAGGAGTTTTTGCAGTCGCGTAAGCATGCGCTACCGGTTTATCACCTCATCCGTGTAGAGGGTGAAGCGCATGATCAGACCTTCTACATCGAATCCGAAGTGGCGTTGCTGCAACATCGTTGCGCCGGTCAGGGACGTAGCCGCCGTATTGCTGAGCAGCAGGCTGCCACCGCAGTGTTGATTGCGGTCGGAGCCGAGCCTGCTAGCCCCTCTGATGGGACCGAGAAATAATATGATTGAGCAACCTACCACCGGCCGTTGCGGCTACGTCGCCATCGTCGGTCGTCCCAATGTCGGTAAATCGACATTGATGAACCGGATTCTGGGTCAGAAGCTCAGTATCACCTCGCGTAAACCTCAGACCACGCGTCACCAGATTCTGGGTATCAAGACCGAAGGCCAGGATCAGGTGATCTACGTCGACACCCCAGGATTACACAAAGATGGCGGCAAGGCGATCAACCGCTATATGAATCGCGCTGCCAGCTCGGCGCTACGTGATGTCGATATCGTCATCTTTATCGTCGACCGCAACCGCTGGACCGATGAGGACCAGGCGGTGCTGGAGAAACTCAAGTACAGCAAGCTGCCGGTTATTCTGGCGGTTAACAAAGTCGACCGGATGGACGATAAGAAGGCGTTGTTACCACAGCTGCAGCAACTGTCTAGTTTGATGAACTTCGCTGAAGTGGTACCACTATCGGCCAAGCTTGGTCATAACGTCGATCAACTGGAGCAGCAGGTGATCAGTCGTCTGCCTGAGGGGATTCACTTCTTCCCAGAGGATCAAATCACCGACCGCAGCTCGCGCTTTTTGGCGGCTGAATTGGTACGT
>JBFFKD010000214.1:0-5257 GCA_041555595.1 Motiliproteus sp. | reverse complement strand
GAGAGGTAACGGTCATCGGAAATGGCCCGCAGCTGCTCCGGTGTTTTGACCTCGGGCAAACGGGAAAACGCGACATCGGCATTGTCGCGATTTCGAACATGCTGAACAATCCATTGGTATTTTTTCATAGCGGCCTTTTTTACTGCGGATCAAAATGGAGGCTGGATTAACTTTAAACCGATCCGCTCTGTTAAAACAGGCACCGTACAAATAACGTCTACTGGCTCCACCGATCCAGCAGAAAAAAACAGATTTTAGGCACCCTCGCCCTATTTCCACGCCATCTACCGCCGCGTATCATACCGGCTTAATCACTGTTAAATCCGCAGAGTTCGCCGTACCACCTACGCGGCAGAGGAACCGAAATGTCCGTTGTTAGAAAATCGAACAAGCTGATCAACGTCTGTTATGACATTCGTGGACCGGTACTTGAAGAGGCCAAGCGGCTCGAAGAGGAAGGTCAGCGGATCATCAAGCTCAACATCGGCAACCCGGCCCCATTCGGGTTCGATTCGCCCGAAGAGATTATTCAGGATGTGATTCACAACCTGCCCTCGGCACAAGGCTACTGTGACTCCAAAGGGTTGTTCGCAGCCCGTAAAGCGGTGATGCATGAGTGCCAGCGTAACGGTATCGCCGGCGTCACCATCGATGATATCTATCTGGGCAACGGCGTCAGCGAACTGATCATGATGTCGATGCAGGCGCTGATCAACGATACCGATGAGATGTTGATCCCCTCTCCCGACTACCCTCTGTGGACCGCTGCGGTCAGCCTGGCTGGCGGCACCCCAGTACACTACCGTTGCGACGAACAGGCCGACTGGTTCCCCGATATCGATGATATCCGCAGCAAGATCAGCGAACATACCCGCGGTATCGTGGTGATCAACCCCAACAATCCCACCGGTGCAGTCTACCCCAAACAGCTGCTGGAACAGATCGTCGAACTGGCACGCGAACATAACCTGATCATCTTCGCCGACGAGATCTACGATAAGATTCTGTACGACGATGCCGAGCATATCCCGCTGGCATCGCTGGCCGATGATGTGCTTTTTCTGACCTTTAATGGCCTATCCAAGAGCTACCGCTCGGCCGGTTTCCGTTCCGGCTGGGTGATCGTCAGCGGTAATAAGCATCGGGCCCGTGATTATATCGAAGGGCTGGATATGCTCTCCAACATGCGGCTGTGTGCCAATGTGCCTGCCCAAAACGCGATCCAAACCGCACTGGGCGGCTACCAGAGCATCAACGAACTGATCGTCCCCGGTGGCCGGTTATATGACCAGCGCGATGCCGCTTACGATATGCTGACCTCATTACCTGGCGTGAGTTGCGTTAAACCTAAGGGGGCGATGTACCTGTTCCCGAAGCTCGATCCTAAACGTTACCCGATCCATAACGACGAAAAGCTGGCACTGGATCTGTTGATTCAACAGAAGGTTCTGATCGTTCAGGGTTCGGGCTTTAATCTGTCTGATACTCAGCACTTTAGAATCGTATTTCTGCCGCGCAAAGATGACCTGAACGATGCGATCGAGCGAATAGGCCAGTTCCTGCACAGTTATAAACAGTAACGACAGGCAGCACCATGACGGCTGCTATCTAAACGATGGCAGCCGTCGCTCTTGCCGAGCTCCAGCTAACGCTCTAGGATGGACATTATCTCGCCGAAAAATAAGGAATTTTATCGATGATGAAGTTGATCCCCGCACTGCTAATGGTCGCTTTTACGACCACGGCTATGGCCGAAACACCGGGCAACATCGCCAGCCTGTGCAAGAAGCAGTGGCCGGGTGAAAAGGGGCAGCAATCCTACTGCATCAAAGAGAAGCGCAACTATCAGGAGTGGTTGAAATACAACCGCAAGCGGGTTTACGCCAATGTCGATGCGCGCAACAAGATCGATAAATGCATCGCCAACAACAAGCCAGACTACAACGCAGCCTACGACTGTGTATTCGATTCTGGTTGGTTTTAATTATCGATCAAACTCACACAGCACTGCCTGAGTGCGGCCCTAAGTAACGACTGCGTTCTACCGTTCGCAGCAACAATGTTAGCGCTCGCCACAATACTTAAACCGTAACACCTTCAAACCGCTGTCTGGATCTTGCTCGGGAAAGCTCTCCGGGTTGTCCAGCCGCTCAACAAAGCGCGCTTGCGGGCAGTGCTCCGTCATCAGATCAATCAAGAACTGACTACCGATATTGGGATCGTTGAGACAGATAAGCAGCTCGGCTTGCGTCGTGAGAAGTTCAGGCAAACGTCGTAACACCCGCTGGTAATCATCGGTGGCAACGAAACTGCCACGCTGGAACGATGGCGGATCGATGACGACCAGCTCGTAGGGCCCCGACTTCTTAAGCTTACCCCAGCTACGAAACAGATCGTGTGGCAGAAACCGGATACCGCGCATATCGTGTCCATTAAGCTGATGGTTACGCTGGCCACGCCGCAATGCCCCCTTGCTCATATCCAGATTAACCACCCCATCGGCACCGCCCGCGATCGCCGCTACCGAAAAACCACAGGTATACGCGAACAGGTTAAGCACCTTCTTGTGCTGAGCATGCTCGCGTACCCAGCGACGGCCGTTGGCCATATCCAGAAACAGCCCCATGTTCTGACTCCGCCCCAACTGCAGCTCAAACTTAAGTCCATCTTCGGTCACCACTAAGCTCTCTTGCTCGGAGCCGTAAAGCCATTCGACCGGACCACCGCGCTGATAACGATGTTGTACCACGACGCCTTCAACACCTAAGCGCCGAGCCGCATCGCGCAGCGGTGCCAACACTTCATTGCTTTCGTACTGGTACAGCGTAATCAGTAACACCGTTCCAAGCAGGTCAACGTTAATATGCGCCACCCCCTCGTAACAATGGCCCCGACCATGAAACAGACGTAACACTTCGCTCGATTGCAGGCTCAACGGATGCTGCGATATCGCCTCGACGATAGGGGTCATGACAGACGGCATAGAAAACTCATTCAGTGGCTTTGCTGGATAGATTTGCGCGCTAGTATAACGAGCTAGAACGCTCTTGAAACTTTTCTGTATCGCCCCCATCTAACCAGAACCAATAAAATTCTTAACCGCTTGACCAAAACACTAACCCGTAAAGGAACGTTTAATGCGCATTCTGTTATTTCTAGCTACCAACCTGGCCATCATCGCGGTTGCCAGCGTGACCCTGAGCCTACTGGGTATCGGCTCATCGCTACAAGCCAACGGTATCGACCTGGATCTGGGCAACTTGCTGGTGATCTGTGCCGTGTTCGGTATGGCGGGCTCGTTTATATCGTTGCTGATGTCCAAGTGGATGGCAAAGCGCACCACCGGCGTACAGATTATCGAGCAGCCGACCAATGCTGACGAGAAATGGCTGATCGATACCGTGGCAGAGTTAGCCCAACAGGCCGGTATCAAAATGCCCGAAGTTGGAATCTTCCCATCGCAACAATCCAACGCCTTTGCCACCGGTTGGAACAAAAATGCAGCCTTGGTCGCGGTCAGTATCGGCCTGCTGCAGCGTTTCAGTCGTGATGAAGTCAAGGCGGTGATGGCGCACGAAATTGGTCACGTCGCCAACGGCGATATGATCACACTGGCGCTGGTACAAGGTGTCGTCAACGCCTTTGTCATGTTCTTCGCCCGCATCATCGGCCACTTCGTCGACCGGGTGATCCTCAAGAACGAACAGGGGCACGGCATCGGTTACTTCATCACCACGATCTTCGCCGAAGTGGTGCTCGGCATCCTAGCCTCCACCATCGTTGCCTGGTTCTCGCGCCGGCGTGAGTTCCGAGCCGACCAGATGGGTGCCAAACTAGCCAGCCCGGCCGCGATGATCGGTGCACTGCAACGGCTTAAGGCCGAGCAACAGCTCCCCGCCGATATGCCAGACCAACTGGTCGCCTTCGGTATCGCCGGTGGGCTTAAGCAGGGGTTTGCCGCCATGTTCGCCAGCCACCCGCCACTGGACGATCGGATTGACGCACTACGCCACGGCTAAGCGTCACGATCAACCCAAAACGCCGCGATCAGATCGCGGCGTTTTGGGTTATACAGCCTTCGCTGACAACAAAATTTAGCATTCACATGTCGATGGTATATAAAACAACAAGCTAGCTAAATCCGCCCGTCACACCTTTAAACGAATGACCCAAGCGAGGATTGAAACTACTGTCGGGGTACGTTAGCATCTGATTATCGGTGCCCTTTAAGTTGTATGGGTATCGCATTTCAGCACTGTGTTATTCCAATAATAATTTCATACAAGTGCTACCACGTATAATCCCGTCGGTACCCTCAACGGTTCTATCACGGACGTAACCGGAAACATGGACGTATGAAAGCAATTTTCAAAGGCGCTTTTCACGCTTGCCCGATCAGCATGGCTGCATTCCTGTTAGCCGCAATAGTCGGCCTAGCCCATTCAATTTGGATCTTCATCTCTGAGCCCGGCGCGACATTTAATGAAATCATCGGGGTGAGCACGGTCTGGTTCGGCCCTTGGCTCGTGATGGGGATGACCTTCATCATCATGTGGGCTAACGGCGTGGCACTGCTCAAATCGGTACAGCGGGTAGAGGTCCGCGATTCGTACGAATCTTAGCCGTTACTGCACCCCCCTTCAATGCTGAGCGCTAAGCAGCCGCCTCAACCGAACTCTGCTCAGGTCTACACACCGCCAAGCAGCTATGAACGGTTATGGTGATCGCTGTGCTCAGGGACTGCGTCCTGATGCTGATGGCCGGTTTCCAGGCTAGCGGCATGAATATGCAGATGACTGTGATGGTGTTGATGCGGATGGCTGTGCATCACCGCAGGTTTGAGAGTGCCATCTTCTAGGATCATCGCGCGGGTCGCCAACCGCTCGATCAGTTTACGATCGTGCGAGACCAGCACCATCGCCAGATCCAACGCTTGCAGATGCTCAATCAGCCGCTGCTCGGCAGCGTCATCCAAACCGTTGGTGGGCTCGTCGAGTAGTAAGACTTCGGGTTCCATCGCCAACACTGTCGCCAGTGCCACTAGCCGTTTCTCACCACCTGAAAGTTTATGGGTAATTCGACCGGCAAAGCCAGCCAGCCCTAGACTGGCCAATGTTGTCTCAGCGATCGCTTTGGCTTGAACCTCACTGCTACCTAGATTCAGCGGCCCAAAGGCCACATCCTCGAGTACCGTCGGGCAAAACAGCTGATCATCGGAGTCCTGAAACAGCAAGCCAGCCTTGGCGCGTACAGATCG
>JBFFKD010000213.1:0-5267 GCA_041555595.1 Motiliproteus sp. | reverse complement strand
GGGTCAAAAAATAGCACTTGCTTGCTCGTCCCGTCTCTCTTATGCCCTTTCTCTGCATGTTGATGTCAGGCTTTGTACTCATCATCGACAGGGAAGAGGGGGGCATCCCCCGAACAGCTAAATGAACACCTTTCTAAGCTGCGACCCAGGCCATCTTTGCATCGATGGCCGTTAGCTTCAGTCACGATGCGACAGCCTGAACAGGATCAGTTGAAGGTCTGCCGCTCATCCACAAGGGTAGCTATGTTCGATTTTTCTGATCTTTATGATGAATCTGGATGGATGCGGCTGTTTTCTAGTTTTGAATAAAAATGTAAGCATTGTTCCCATATATTTTTGTTGGGATGCCATTCATCATTGCTTTTGATGTTATGGATGGCTGGTTAACAGCCGCGCTTTACAGGGAGCGGGTGGTTAACACCCGAAGTCGTTATGGCACGAAGAGTCCTTTCCTTTTTTATTCTGTTTATTATTACCTTTGGTTTATCGGTGTATCTGATCCTCAATGAAGGGTTAGACGCGATTAAACTCGATCATCAACATCGTCAGCGGCTCGTTCATCAGTCGATCTCGAAAGAGCTTATAACCTCCTATTCATTACTCGAATCGCTTATTGAGCACAAAAGTGTGAGTTACACCAAGCTCCATAACAAGGCGCTACTCTGGGTTCAAAATAACGGGATAGACGCGGATTTAGCGGAGTTGGAAACAGAGCTAACGGCTATGGCCGGCTTTCCCGTTGATATATATCTGATCGATGAAGAGCTGGTCGTCCGTAACACCACCTTTGCCGCCGATCAGGATTTAGACTTTAAGCACCCTGTGTTTGAAGACGTTCGCTTGTTTCTGGCCAAGGCTAAAAGCAGTAATGATGTGCTAATTAGCCAGCCTACAATGGAGTTGACCAGTCGGAAATTTAAGCTGTATAGCTATTCGGCCATGCCCTCGGCTGGATACCTAGAGCTTGGGTTGGTCGATCCAGAGCTGAACCTGTTTTTCGAGACCTTTATTCAGATCTCCCAACTCAGGGAACACGTTAGCGTCGAGCTTTTTTTTGAGAACTGGGGGAGGTTGCTCGCACCCATCGGGCAGGCCGCCGATAGCACCGGGTCAAATAAGCAACAGGAGGTGGATAAGCAATTGCTTCGATTGGAGCATGAGTATGATCTCTTCCGGAAGGTAATCGGATCTGACCAGGCATTACGGGTCGATCAACGCAGTAATGGCCTGGACAGCACCAGCTATTATGGTCAGTTACACAGCATCGATACTCAGATAGGGCTGCCGATGCGGCTGCTGGCCAAAATCACTTTTGATAACAGCTGGGTGATGGCATTCGAAGACCGTTTTATACAGTTTTTTAGTGTTCTATCAGCGTTGGCTATCGCCTTTATGGCCGTGTTGCTGCTGTTGGTGAAATATCGATTGGTGGCGCCTGTTCAAACAATGGTTAAGGCCATGCATGACCGTAAACCCATCGACCCAACCCCCTGGAAGCGGCTGGGAGAGATGGCCTACCTAGCCACCAACTATAATCAACTGCTGCATCGAAACCAGGCGCAATTGAAAGAACTAGAGGAGCTCTCGGCCCGAGACCCGCTCACTGGATTATTTAATCGACGCTACCTTGAACGGATTTTTAACAGTGAAGTGGCTAGGGCTGCCAGAAACGGTGAAACCCTTGGGCTTGCGATGATCGATGTCGATTATTTCAAAGCCTACAACGATCTTTATGGTCACCCCGAAGGAGATAAAGCCTTAAAGGCGGTCGCTGTCCTGCTGCAGCAATATTTCCGACGCCCCAATGACTTTGTTTTTCGTATCGGAGGAGAGGAGTTTGCGGTGTTGGTCACTCACTCAGAGCGAAAATCTCTAGCCGCTCAATTTGAGGCGTTCCGCTCTGGCGTAGAAGGCGCGTCTATAGCGCACACGGGGAGTCAGGTAACCACTATCCTGACCGTTTCTATCGGTGTTTGCGACCTGGTGGCAGCCGAGCGATGGGACTTGGCAGACGCGCTGGATTGTGCGGATAAAGCGTTATACCGGGCCAAACAAACAGGGCGCAATCGTGTCATAGAAGTACCATCGCGCGCTGAGACGATGTCGGTAATTCGGTCCAATTGATCTATTGGCATTGTTCTTTAAGTACAGCCGGGTCGGACGTTGTTTAGATTCGACTGCGTTAAGCCAAGTGTGATCTACATTGATGCGCTGTAGGTGACTACAGCCGATGGTAGCGGTGTTAAGCTGCCACTATATTGAACAGAGATACCAAACTCATAAGAGGTCATCCATGAAACACAAGATCATCATTGTTCTAGCTGCTGCGATGCTTACTACTCCGGCCTTCGCTGAAAAGCCAGCATGGGCGGGAAAGGGTAAACCCTCTGCAGCCCAGCAACAAGAACTTGGCAAGGCTTCAGACTCGAAAGAGGCTGCTGATGTTAAGCACAAACAAGCTAAGGATAAATTGAAACAGAAAGACAAAAAAATCAAAGAAAAGGCTAAGGATCGCCCCGACAAGGAAAAAGGGCTGGAGAAGCAAACCGGGATGAAGGCCGAACAACAACAGAAAGAGCTCGGCAAAGGTTCTGACAAAGGGCAGGAAGCACGTCAAAAAAGGAAGAAATGGTGGCAGTTTTGGGGCGCTGAGGAGTCTTAGTCAGAGCGGTCTATTTACGCTGATATCTGGCCCTCGATAGCTTTGAGGGCCAGGTATCAGAGGGCCATGATGGCTAGAAACACTACTGCGATAGTGGTGCTAATAATGCTTTTATCGAGTATCTGCATCCGGTCATCGGACCATGGGTTGATCGATCGTGATCGCCTCCCGTTTCCCTTTTTTCAGTCACTCGCTAGTGACGCGTTAGCCGACAACCCCCGCCGATCGTAATTGCTTAACAGACTCTTCGGGCAGCTCCAGCAGTTCTGATAGCAGTCGATCACTGTGTTGCCCCAGGGTTGGTGGTGCGTTGTGATGCTGCACCGGCGTCGCCGAAAATTTGACCGGATTGGCCACCGATGGGCTTAGTCCCGCCTCGTGGTGGGGGAGCTGCAGCAGCATCTTTCGGTGCTGCACCTGCGGATCTTCGAATACCTGATCCAGGGTGTTGATCGGACCACAGGGTACGCCTTGTGCGGCTAGCTGCTGTAGCCACCAGTCGCTGCTGTGTTGGCGCATCAGTTGCTCGATCAGCGGCACCAGTTCAACCCTGTTTTCGACCCGGCTCCGGTTGCTGGCGAAAGCGGGGTTGTCGGCCAGTTCGGCTCGTCCAGCCAGCTGGCAGAACTTTGCGAACTGGGAGTCATTACCAACTGCCAGGATGATATGGCCATTGGCGGTGGCGAAGGCCTGATAGGGCACGATGTTGGGGTGGGCGTTGCCGAGTCGCCCGGGAGCTTGACCGCTGGCCAGGTAGTTCATCGCCTGGTTGGCTAAGGTGGAGACCTGGACGTCGAGCAGGGCCAGATCGATGTACTGGCCTTCTCCGTGTCGCTCTCGGTGCAGCAGGGCGGCCTGGATCGCATTGCAGGCGTATAGCCCGGTCATCACATCGACTTGCGCCACCCCAACCTTCATCGGAGTACCGTCGGTGTCACCGGTAACGCTCATCAAGCCACCCATCGCCTGGATCATAAAATCGTAGCCAGCGCGTTGAGCGTAGGGGCCGTCTTGTCCGAAGCCGGTGATCGAACAGTAGATCAGCTTGGGGTTGACCGCTTTGAGGCTGGCGTAGTCGAGGCCGTATCTGCTTAGCCCCCCCACCTTAAAGTTCTCCACCACCACGTCCGATTTTTGAGCGAGTTGGTGGATCAGAGCCTGACCGTCGGGTTGGGTGATATCGATCGCAAGCGATTGCTTACCGCGGTTGGCGCAGTGAAAATAGGCGGCATCCGCGGTGTCGTGGCCCTGTTGATCTTTGACAAATGGAGGCCCCCAGTTACGGGTGTCGTCACCGTTGCCCGGGCGTTCGATCTTGATCACATCGGCGCCGAAATCGGCGAGCATCTGGGTGGCCCAGGGGCCAGCCAGGATGCGGCTCAGATCGAGCACTCGATACCCTGCCAGCGGCCCCTGGCTTGGCTGCTCGGTCGGCATCAGCTGAACGCCTGAATGCCGGTGATGGCGCGTCCCAGAATCAGGCCGTGGACATCGTGGGTGCCTTCGTAGGTGTTGACCGCCTCCAGATTCATCACGTGTCGAATGACGTGGAACTCATCGGAGATGCCGTTGCCACCGTGCATGTCACGAGCAATGCGAGCGATCTCCAGCGATCTGCCGCAGTTGTTACGCTTGAGCATCGAGATCAGTTCGACCGGGCAGTTGTCTGCATCCATCAAACGGCCCATCTGCAGGCAGCCTTGCAGGCCGAGGCTGATGTCGGTCTGCATATTGGCCAGCTTCATCTGGATCAGCTGGGTTGCCGCTAGTGGCCGGCCGAACTGCTGCCGATCGAGGGTGTATTGGCGCGCCGCGTGCCAGCAGAATTCGGCCGCGCCGAGTGATCCCCAGGCAATACCGTAGCGGGCCTTGTTGAGGCAGCCGAACGGGCCTTTCAGGCCTTTGACGTTGGGCAGTAACTGATCTTCAGAAACCAGCACATCGTCCATCACAATCTCGCCGGTGATCGAGGCACGCAGTGAAAACTTACCTTCGATCTTGGGTGCCGACAGGCCGGGCATCCCTTTTTCCAGAATAAAGCCGCGTATCTCACCGTCGAGTTTGGCCCAGACCACGAACACATCAGCGATCGGTGAGTTGGTGATCCACATCTTGCTGCCTTTGAGGCGATAGCCGCCATCGACCTTTTCGGCTCGGGTTCGCATGCTGCCCGGATCGGAGCCGGCATCAGGCTCGGTCAAACCAAAGCAACCGATCCACTCACCGGTGGCCAGTTTAGGCAGGTATTTGTTCCGTTGTGCTTCGGAGCCGTAAGCGTAGATCGGGTGCATCACCAACGATGACTGCACGCTCATGGCCGAGCGGTAGCCGCTGTCGACGCGCTCGACTTCGCGTGCCACCAGGCCGTAGCAGACGTAGCTAACGTTGGCGCCGCCATACTGTTCCGGCAGCGTCGAGCCGAGTAGCCCCAGTTCACCCAGTTCGCGCATGATGGCGGGGTCGAACGTTTCGTGCCGATTGGCTTCGAGCACCCGCGGCATCAATCTGTCCTGGCAATAATCACGGGCGGCATCACGGATCATCCGCTCTTCTTCGGTTAGCTGCTGGTCGAGAAAGAAGGGATCATCCCATTGGAACTGACTGC
>JBFFKD010000212.1:0-5295 GCA_041555595.1 Motiliproteus sp. | reverse complement strand
CTGGAACTCTTCGGTTAGTTCCCGGTAGCCGTATATTTTATCGTCAATCCGAAACAGCGGTGTAGTTGACGGTGGGGTGATGCTTTGTGCGGTAGACGGTGTAACCACGTCAGCGGCACTGGATTGCTGGTTGGCTGACGGCGAACTCTTGGCGTCGAATAATGCGGTAGCCAGCGCGATAATTAATAGCAGGCAGATCACTAGCAGGTTGCGATAACGGTTGAGCGTTTTTGTCTGATCCATTTTGGCTGTGGGGTATCCGGTAGATGGGCTGTTTAGGCTGCTGCCTTTGGCACAACCATGAATTCAATCTGATAATTTTGCCTCGAATGACCGTTAATGTCGAACCGGAATTGCTCGGAGGGTGGCAGCCGAGAAAGGCAGAATAAAGGGCAACGGTTCAAGCTTGGTGTTGGAGTTGCTTTTCTATATTGATGAAACCCGATTCAGATCCTGGTTTGATCGAGTATAGAGCTGGAATCCTTGTTTTTTAACGCCTTATGAGCAAAACAGGCAGGCGTTTGTTGATGTAAGTCTATAACCGAGTCGCTATTGAGTTTTTTATTGCGTAGGCTCTTTTTAACTGGCGGTAGTTGACATAGAGTTTATCGCTATAACGATAAGCAGCAGACACCAACGAACGTTAGCGAGTCCCGCATAGACAGGAAATGAATATGACAGAAGTTGTGGTTCCGGATATTGGACAGACATTTTTTACCGAGAAAAATCTGGATAAGATTCTTCATAATCTGGATGTCATCCGCCGCGATGTCTATCCCAACCTGCCCGAAGAGATTGAACTGAGCGAGCAGAATTTTCCATCTGTCTGTCTGATCGGTTTAGGCCGTTGCGGTTCGAACATCGCCCTGGAAGTCTCCTCGCTGGTCTATAACGCTCGTACCTATTACCTCGATGAACTGCGCGATCATGAGATCAAGCGTAACGAGAAAGAGGGCGGTCCGATGAACTGGATCCGCAATCGGCTCCATATCGAAGGCGGTGACGGCCACCGACCGGTGTTTCTGATCGAGCCGATCGTAATGCTGGGCGATCTGGATAAAGATATCGTCGGTCGGATCAAATACTCGGCGCTGGCGGAAAACAGTGGCTTCCTCGAAGACTATACCAAGATGAAGATCATGGATCTGTCGGAGGTGCACGCTGGTGGTGCCGGTAATGCGCCTATTTTGGGACAGTACCTGGCCAAGATCATCCTCAATAAGGATACCGAGAGCTTTCATAACGATCAGTGGAAATATATCCACTCCTATCTAGTCGATTCGTGCGGCATCAAAGCCAATCAGTCACGGCTTTATTTCTACATCTTCAGCGCCGGTGGCGGCACCGGTTCTGGGATGGCATCCGAGTTTGGCTTGGCCCAGCAGTACTCCTATCTGAGTAAAACCTTCGATAAGCACGTGGATGAAGCGGCCGAAGCTAACAAGCGCCAGTCGTTTGTGTTCGAGCCCATATTTACCTCGGGAATCTGTATCTTACCGAATCTGTCGGACCACAAACTGGAGGTGTCTGAAGCATTGCATATCAACGCCGGCCGGTTGTTGAGTAAATACTTGTCCGAGGAGTGGGATTTCTCCTACAACCGTGATCAAGATGGCGAGGCACTCCCCGATGATATGATGCAGCGGATTCGCCCCTGGAATGCGATGATGCTGATCTCCAACGACATTATGCGCTACGCCGAGCGGGATAACGCCAGCAGCATTCAGGATATTGATGTCAATTCGATGGAGAAGTATGCCAACCAGTATATTTCGCAACAGATCTTTAACATCCTGACGGCGCAGGCGGTCACTACCGATTACGATGAGAACTATTTCCGTCGTGCCGGCATCGACATCGGCGAAACTATCCGTTTGGATGCTAACGACCTGTTCATGAGTATGGCCGGACCGGTCGCGATCGCTTATGCCGAATCAGTGGTGCAGAATCATGGCGGCAGCACGCATGAAGTCGATATCGATGATCTGCTCTATCGCTCGATCGATCTGCCGCATTTCAATGACGATACTCAGGCGATCGAAGGGATCAGTATTCTGCCGGTAGAGTCGAACCGTTATAAAGAGTCGTTGAACGCGTTCCGCAAAGACAACTACAACGCCAAGCACTTGAATGATCTTCATTTCTACAAGAACTGCTCGTCGGTTATTTCTATCGTGTCGCTGCCCAAAGACTATAAGTTGTCGTATGTAGCGCTGAATCGACTCAAATCACACCTTAACAATCTATTCCCCAATACCACGTTGAAGCGGTATGCATTGGTGATAGGTGCGTCAGCCAACCTGTCATTGACCACGCTGGTGGCTAAGAGCCCTTGTCTGAGCGATGACTTTATCACGCTGATAGTGGCCTATATTAAGCGCTGCTTTGCTAGGGATGAGTTCCGCTACAACGACGATATCGACAATTCCATTCTGCAGTTCATCACCGCCGATGAGTTTGACGAAGCGGCACTGGAAGCGTTGTTGATGCCGTTTGAGAATCCTGCCAAGATTTTGGATACCAACTGGTTCGCGATTAAGCCGATGTACGAGAAGAAGTACCGCGAGCTGATCCAGGAGAGCGATAAGTTTATCTCGATCAACGATATTCGTCTTACCTCGGACAATATCAAGAAGACGATTAAGTATTTGCGGGAGATCTATCGTCACCGGATCAGCAAGACCAATATCCTGTCGCTGAACAATCCCGCCCTGCTGAGTGCTCCCGCGCCGAAAAGACGTCGCAAGACTGATCTGGTCGAGGATGCTGTAGAGGTTTAATATTATTTAATTAAACTTGTTGGCTGTCATTTGCTAGCGCAGTTAACGGGTATAATTCGAAGGGGCTCATACGAGCCCCTTTTTTATTGATTGGTTTGTGCCCGCCACTGTTTGAGAATTGCTATCCATGTCCGAGATCGATCTGAGTACCCTGATCAACGCCGCGCTGCAACAGCGCCAATCGATGCTGCCACGCTGGCATGCCGAGGGTAGCGACTGTTACCGTCTGTTTCATGGTGCCAGCGAAGGGCTGGCTGGAGTCACGGTCGATCGCTACGGCCCTCAACTGATCATCCAGAGTTTTCATCACGGTCTTGGACGCGATCAGTTGGATCAAATGCTGACTATCATCAACAGCTGGATGCAGTCACAGGGGATCGCGCCGCTGGTCGGATTCTATATGGATCGCAGTAGCAAAGGCTGTCAGGCGGTCGCCCTCGATCCACAACAGGCTACGACCAACAACGAGGCGCTCTGTCATGAGTTGGGAGTCAGCTACCGTAGTCGAGGCATTCATCGTGGGATCGATCCGCTGCTATTTCTTGATCTGCGGGTGGGACGGCGGTTTATCCAAGCGCAGGCGCAGGGGCTGAGTGTGCTGAACCTGTTTGCCTATACCTGTGGCGTGGGTATCAGCGCCGCCAAGGCCGGTGCCAGTAAGGTGGTCAACATCGATTTTTCCAAATCCTCGCTGGCGGTTGGGCGTGAGAATGCCGAACTCAATGGTTTGAACGCTGATCAGGTCGGTTTTATCCAATCCGACTTCTTTCCGGCAATTCAGCAACTGGCCGGACTGCCTGTCAAGTTTCGCCGTGGTCGCGGTGCTCCGGCGCCCAAACACTACCCTCGGTTGACTGCTGAGCAGTTCGACCTGGTGTTTCTTGATCCGCCGCGCTGGGCGAAGAGTCCATTCGGTACCGTCGATCTGATCCGCGATTATCCCAGTGTGTTTAAGCCCAGTTTGTTGGCGACTAAGCCGGGTGGCAGGATCGTTTGTGCCAATAATGTCGCCCAGGTCGATCGTGACGACTGGATCGATCAACTTAAACGTTCAGCCAGTAAAGCCGGGCGTCCAGTGCGTTCGGTCGAACTGTTGCAGCCTGAGATCGACTTTCCCAGCTTTGATGGTAACCATCCGCTCAAATTGGCGGTACTCGAGGTATAGTCGGGCTGCGGGTAGGACTGTTGTGGCTAACGTAGGAGCGTTTTGATGGAACTGTTGTACAACGCGATCCGGGGTGGTTTTGAACAGGTGCATTGGCTTAACCTGCTGGCGCTTGGCTGGTTTCTGATCTGCCTTAATGGCTATAGCCGCTATTCACGCATCAAGTCGGCGACCACGCCGTGCCTGGTCAATGTGTTACACCTGTATCGAATCGATTGGATGCGACGACTGTTGCAGCGCGAGGTTCGGGTAGCCGATATCGCCGCGATCGCCAATCTAGAGCGTAGTGTGGCGTTTTTTGCCTCCAGTACGTTGATCCTTTTGGCTGGCCTGTTGACAGTGTTCAGCGCCTCGGTGCAGGCCATCAACCTACTGTCAGAGTTTCCGCTGGTGGTCGAGACCACGCTAATGGAGTGGGAACTCAAGTTACTGGTGATGACCGGTTTGTTTATCTACGCCTTTTTTAAATTTACCTGGAGTCTGCGTCAGTACGGTTTCGCCTCAGTGCTGATCGGCAGTGCACCGGTTCACGATGCGCCTAACTGCGAAGCCGAGTGCGAGGCGTTTATCCATGGTGCCGCCAAGATGGAGACGATGGCGGCTAATAATTTCAACATGGGCCTGCGTACCTACTATTTCAGCTTGGCGCTGCTGGGGTGGGTGATTAATCCCTGGGTGTTGATTTTGATGTCGACCGGGGTGGTGTACGTGTTGTACCAGCGAGAATTTCGCTCCAGTACATTACAGACACTGATGGCCGGTCGGCCTGAAGGCAGGGTATTCGATTCCAGCTATCAGGATCTGATCAAAAAAACTGATTAGCGTTCGGATCACCGAACTGTCTAAAGCGTCGGGTTGGGTGCAGGAAACCAATGTCGGGTGCGGTTGACGAACGCTACCAGTGACAGCATCACCGGTACTTCGACCAGCACGCCAACCACCGTCGCCAATGCTGCACCCGAGTGCAGCCCGAACAGTGAAATCGCTACCGCCACCGCCAGCTCGAAAAAATTGGAGGTGCCGATCAGCGATGCCGGTGCAGCGATGTTATGCGGCAACTTCCAATGCCGAGCCCACAGGTAGGCCAGCGCAAAGATACCGTAGGTCTGCAGCGTTAGCGGAATGGCGATCAACAGGATTAGCAGGGGTTGTTGTAGGATCGTTTCAGCCTGAAAACCAAACAGCAATACCACCGTCGCCAGTAATCCCACCACCGACCAAGGCTTTAATCTCTTAACCACGTGGTCGAGGGTTGGCGAGTCGTGCTTCGTTGCCGTATCCGAAACTCGTCCCGAACGCTGATCGGCTGCAGTCAGATAGCGCCGGGTCAGTACACCCGCGATCAGGGGG
>JBFFKD010000211.1:0-5298 GCA_041555595.1 Motiliproteus sp. | reverse complement strand
CCGCCCAGTGGTTGGTTTTTGTCGGGTTTATAGGCTCGACATTAGCGCTATTGGCGCTAGATTGGGATATGTGGCCGCTGTACGGGATGTATCTGGCAGGCTTGTTAGCGGCACTGGTGCTGCTGTGGTTTCGAAGAAGAAGAGTCTAATCATGATGCGGCCATCACCTAGGCTGCTAGGCTTGAGTTGTCTGTTTCTGTTTGGATCCTGAGCATGATGAATCGTCCGGCCTTGGTGTGTGAGCTTTTCTCTGTCCGAATTTTAGCCCTGCTGCCTGCTGTAGCTCTCTTGGTATTGCTTCAGGGCTGTAGTTCAATCGCAACTGATCCTGAGGCATCCGATTCGGTTTTTAGCCAGGATAGCGGCTCGCAATGGATTCAATTTGGGGTGTTGCTGACGGTGCAGCCAGTTGAGTTGTTGAGCGCCGAAGGCGAGCGGGAATCGGGGATGAGGATGGAGGTTGTGCTCGATGATGGCCGTTCGCTGGTGGTTGAACAGTCCGTTTCACAAGCGGGGGCGCTGAACCCGGGAGACCGGGTTCGATTGCTACAGATTGGTGGCTACTCGCAGGTGACGTTTTGGCCTTATCAGAAAGGCAGCCTTAACGAACCCGTCAAGGTCGGTCAATGAGTTAGCGGCGCTTGCCACTTTTATTGCCGGGTTTTACCTTTTTTGAGGGGGCTTGTTCTGGCACTCGGAACAGCAGATATAGATCGGTCAGTAGATCCGGGATCTCTTCACATAAGCCTTGAATCAGTGTCTCATCGTTACGCATCTTCTGCAGTTCGGGATCATCCTCAAACAGTTCGGAGGCGATCATGGTTGGTAGCAGTAGTTCGGCAACCTGCTCTTCCTGTTCGCCGAACCAGGCTTCCTCGCGCATAAATACGCCTTCCATAAAACCCTGGCACCAGACGGTCAGTAATGAGTCTTCATCGAGGCTCAAGTCGCAGGGTAGTTCGGGCGGTTCTTCGTGGTCCAGCTCTTCGCAGATACCCATGAATTCACGCTTGAGTAGCGATTCGATCCGCGCCTGTTGCTCGGCATTGGCGTAGTTGGGTTGGCCATCGAACAGCGATTCAAGCCACTCAGCCTGCGGGATCTCAACCGGACAGATCGCCACTGCTGTTAACAAGCCGTGTAGGCTGGGGTAGTCCAACGCTTCTTCGGATACCGCCTCAGAGAACAGAAAACTTTCCAGCTCGTCGACTTCGTCTTCATTGAGCGGGGTGTGATCGTCGCGATTCAGGGTCATGGTGGGTCTCTTTTTAGCGCTAGATGAGGTGTTTTTTGGCAGCTCCAATGTGAGTCAGATTGTACCTGCTGTGTAGGGCTGAGGATATAACCGTGTAATTGGCTATTGCTCCTTTTTGATGGATTACAATCAGCAGTGAAAAAGCTGCGTTGCCGGTTTCTTGTTGCCCCGGTAAAGCGGATAATCGCCGCCATGTTAAATCTTGCCCTAGAGCGTCTACGCACCACCTTCGGTTACGACAGTTTTCGTGAGCCTCAGGATCGGGTGATCGATACCCTGTTGCAAGGGGGGGACGCGTTGGTGTTGATGCCGACCGGCGGCGGTAAATCGCTCTGTTATCAGCTACCGGCGTTGATCCGTGAAGGCACCGCAGTGGTGGTGTCGCCGCTGATTGCGCTGATGCAAGATCAGGTTCGAGCGATGTCACAGTTGGGGATTAAGGCCGCTTTTTTAAATTCGACCCTCGATTCGCAAACCGCTTGGCAGGTTGAGAACGATCTTCGCAACGGCGTGCTTGATCTGCTCTACATCGCTCCTGAGAGACTGCTGCAGCCGCGTACTCTGGATCTACTGCATCAAAGCAAGTTGTCGCTGTTTGCGATCGATGAGGCTCACTGCGTGTCTCAGTGGGGTCATGATTTTCGGCCCGAGTACCTGAAACTGTCGGTGCTCCATCAGCAGTTTCCGGCGGTACCGCGGATTGCGCTGACAGCCACCGCCGACCAGCGTACTCGCGATGAGATCATTCATCGACTGGCGCTGGAGCAGGCCGCGATCTTTGTGCAGGGGTTTGACCGGCCCAATATCCGCTATCGAATTACTCAGAAGCAGAGTGCCAAGCAGCAGCTCAAGCAGTTCATTCAAACCGAGCATAATAACGATGCCGGTATTGTCTACTGTCTGTCGCGCAAAAAAGTTGATGAGACCGCAGCATTTTTGCGCGAGCAGGGTTGGAACGCGCTGCCTTACCATGCTGGGCTACCAGCGGAAACACGAGCTGAGCATCAGCATCGATTTCTGTCAGAAGAGCGGGTGATCGTGGTCGCCACCATCGCATTTGGCATGGGTATCGATAAACCCAACGTACGCTTTGTTGCCCACCTGGATCTGCCCAAGAGCATCGAAGCCTATTATCAGGAAACCGGCCGGGCTGGGCGTGACGGTGAGCCGGCCGATGCTTGGATGGTATACGGCCTGCAGGATGTGATTTTTTTACGACAGATGCTCGAGAGTTCTGACGCCGGTGAGTTGCAGAAACAGATCGAGCGACAGCGGTTGGAGGCGATGCTGGGGTTGTGCGAGGTGACCAGTTGTCGGCGTCAGTCGTTACTGAGTTATTTTGGCGAACAGGATCATCCCGCCTGTGGTAATTGCGATACTTGCCTGACCCCGGTGCAGACCTGGGATGGCACTGAGGCGGCGCGAAAGGCATTGTCGACCGTTTACCGCACGGGTCAGCGCTTTGGCGTCGCTCACACCATCGACGTATTGATCGGCAAGAGCAGCGACAAGATCAACGAACACCGGCATCAGCAGCTATCGACCTTTGGTATCGGCAAAGAGCTCAATGTACAGCAGTGGCGTTCGTTGTTCCGGCAGTTGGTGGCGCGCGGTCTGCTCGATGTCGATCATGAAAATTACGGGTCTCTGCGGTTGTCGGAGCGTTGTCGGCCGCTGCTCAAAGGTGAGCAGACGATCGAGTTACGCCACGATGTGCGTGATAGCCGTCAACGCGAAAGCCGCAAGTTACGGGTCGCCAGCCATCAGCGTCTGAGTCGTGAGCAGCAAGATCTTTGGGAAGCGTTGCGTGTGCTGCGTAAACAGTTGGCCGACGAGCAGGATGTGCCGCCGTTCTATATCTTTCATGATGCCACTTTGATGGAGATGGTCGAGCAGCAACCAACCACGCTCCATGCGTTAGCGGGTATCAGTGGGGTTGGTAAGACCAAGTTGGAACGTTACGGCGAGGCTTTTGTCGAGCTGCTGGGTCAAACCGGGCGCCAGCAACACAGCGATGCCGATCGACAGCAGCTGCTGAGTCTGTTGCAAGCGGGCATGACTCCTGAGCAGGTTGCCCGGCAGTTGCACCTTAATCCGACCGAGGTGCTGCATCAGATTGCCGCGGCGGTCGATCGCGACGGTATTCCGTTAGCGCAACTGCTTGAGTTGAACGCTGATGATAGAGTGCAGATCGAAACGGCGTTGCTGCACCACCAAGATGCCGGTATTCGCGATCTCAAACAGGTTGCCAGCAGTCTCGATAACGCCTTCGCTCCATCGCTGTTGCGCTGCGTGCGAATGGAGCTGCAGCGGCAGCAGCGGCTGTGATATTGATGGCTGACAGTCGATGATAACTGAATCAACATTGACGCTGTGGGGGCTGTTCAGCAGTGGCTTTATCGCCTCAACCTTGCTGCCCGGTGGCTCCGAACTGCTGTTGTTGTTGTTGCTCGATCTGCAGCAACAACCGGTCTGGCAATTATTGGTGGTGGTGACGCTGGGTAATAGCCTCGGCGGGCTGGTGACTTGGGGGATGGGGTATTGGATTGCCCGGCGTTTTCCGGCAAAACATTTGTCAGCACGTCAGTTGCAGGCCCAACGCTGGTTTGGCCGCTACGGTGCTACGGTTCTGCTGCTGTCCTGGCTACCGCTGATCGGTGACCCCTTGTGCTTTATCAGCGGTTGGCTGCGGCATCGATTCTGGCTCTGCGTGTTGTTGATCACAACGGGTAAGGCGGTACGTTACCTGCTGTTGGCCAGTCCTTGGCTGTGAGTTGCTAGCTTGTTCTGAGCTGGTGGCTGCCGTGCTTTTGGCGTAAAATTGCCCGCCTGATTGGCCTCCTTTCTATCCTGTTTACCGAGTTTTGTCCGATGTCGAGTTACGACCTGATCGCTACCGAAATTACCCCTTTTCCTTTATCACAAACCACCAGCGAGCTAGCGGCGATAGCTGTCGAAGAGCTGGGTGAGAAGGCGTTGAAGAGCCGTCAGAATAAATTGCAGAAACGCTTGCGGCGTGATGTCGGTCGAGCGATCGAAGAGTTCTCGATGATCGAAGATGGCGATAAGGTGATGGTCTGTTTGTCGGGAGGCAAAGACTCGTACGCCATGCTCGATATACTGCGAAATTTGCAGAAGAGTGCACCTATCTCGTTTGAGTTGGTCGCGGTTAATCTGGATCAGAAGCAGCCGGGCTTCCCGGAGCATATATTACCAGAGTATTTACAAGCCAATGAGATCCCGTTTCATATTATCGAGCGTGATACCTATTCGGTGGTGAAGGAGGTGATTCCCGAGGGTAAGACCACCTGTGGTCTGTGTTCGCGGATGCGTCGCGGCACACTGTACCGTTTTGCCCAAGAGAATGGATTTACCAAGATCGCATTGGGTCACCACCGTGAAGATATCCTAGAGACACTGTTTTTGAATATGTTTTATGGCGGCAAGCTCAAAACTATGCCGCCCAAGTTGCGCAGCGATGATGGCCTTAATACTGTGATCCGGCCGATGGCGTACTGTCGCGAGAAAGATATCGTCAGTTACGCCGAGCTGCGTCAGTACCCGATAATCCCGTGTAATCTATGTGGCTCGCAGGAGAATCTGCAGCGGCAGGTGATTAAAGAGATGCTGAGCGACTGGGATGAGCGATTCCCGGGTCGGATTGAGGTGATGTTTAGCAGCCTGAAAAATGTGGTGCCCTCGCATCTGCTCGATACTGAACTGTTTGATTTTGAAAAGTTTGGTCTTAGTGCTTCGAGGCGGGGTGCTGATGTGGTTTCAGATCATCAGGCCGATGCTCTCGATATTCTGGCAATCTGATGGTTCCCATCGGTTACCGTTCACTAATAACAGCAGAGAACTGCATGAAATTGATCCTGTTAATTGCAACGGCGATGCTACTGAGCGCCTGCCAAAGCAATCCCAATCAAGTTGCGCCCGTGGTGCCTCAGCCAGCCGCACCTTCGCCGCTGGAGTTGGTTGATCGGGTCAACGATGCCAGTGCCAAACGTTTTGACACCGTCGAGCAGCGCATCACCCTGATG
>JBFFKD010000210.1:0-5324 GCA_041555595.1 Motiliproteus sp. | reverse complement strand
TCAGCGATCGAATGACGTTCAGCGCTCCTCTAACTCCCCCCTTGATAGCCCTATCGTCGAACCGAAGTGCTTCACCGGCTTCATACAGGATCAATGCTATACCAGCGTCATCAGCACATTGCCTGAGTGAACCATCACGTACTGCTGAGTCAATGATGACCGGTGCACCAAAGGCGGTGGCCATGCTCTTTGCCGTTGGGTTTTCCAAATTCGCCCTGATTTGAGGAAGGTTACTTCGATGAATGGCTCCGGTATGAAGATCGAGAACATGGGTACAGTGGCAAAGCACTTGGTTGCGGAAAATGTGTGCAATTCTGCCCGCTAGCGACCCTTTCTCACTCCCTGGAAAACAGCGATTTAAATCACGTCGATCGGGTAGGTAGCGGCTTTGGTGAATAAATCCAAAAATATTGACGACAGGAACGATAATTAGGGTTCCTGCGATCCTATTGAGAGATTTGTGTTTTAGCAATTGCCGGCATATCTCAACGCCATTGAGTTCATCACCATGGATCGCGGCGCAGATCATAAGGGCAGGGCCTGCACGACGGCCGTGAATCACTTCGATGTCGAGATCAAGGTGGGTATTGGTATATAACTTCGCTAGATCAATGTGTAGGGTTTTTCGCTCCCCCGGCTTGAGTACATGGCCCGCTATTTCAAATGGCTCGTTGCGCTCTGACATGGTTATCAACCTTTACCGCGTGTTCTGGCTCGATTCACTTTTGCATTAACATTTTTTTCGATGAAGCTGATGATACTTCCAGCGACATCTTTGCCTGTCGCTTTCTCAACACCTTCTAGCCCCGGGCTTGAATTTACCTCCATAACCAAGGGGCCACGCGCTGATCTTAACAGGTCGACACCCGCAACATTAAGCCCCATGGTTTTAGCAGCTAGAACGGCCGTTGCGCGCTCTTGAGGGGTGATTCTGACTAAGGAAGCACTACCTCCACGGTGTAGGTTGGAGCGAAACTCTCCCTCCTTACCCTGGCGCTTCATTGCCGCAACAACTTTATCGCCGATAACCAGGCAGCGGATATCAGCGCCGTCGGCTTCCTTGATAAACTCTTGCACCATGATGTTGGCCTTGAGCCCCATAAAGGCTTCCAATACGCTCTCGGCGGCTTTTCGTGTTTCAGCCAGAACTACGCCAATGCCCTGTGTTCCCTCTAATAGTTTCAATACCACCGGAGCACCACCCACCATCTCCAAAAGATCAGGGATATCAGTTGCTTTATTAGCAAAGCCGGTAATGGGGAGACCGATTTTCTTGCGAGACAGTAGCTGTACTGATCGTAATTTATCTCTGGATCGACTAATGGCGACAGACTCATTGAGAGGATAAACTTCCAGCATTTCAAACTGCCTGAGTACGGCCGTACCATAGAAGGTAACGGACGCTCCAATACGAGGAATGACGGCATCAAAGTTAGGCAGTTCTACCCCTTTATAGTGAATGCTTGGATTCTCAGAGTTGATATTCATATAACAACGTAACGCATCGATCACTTGATCTTCATGACCCGCTAATTCAGCCGCTTCGACTAAACGTCGTGTCGAGTACAAGTTTGGATTTCTCGATAGGATGGCGATTCTCATAGTGATAGACCTTTATTCGGCGATGTTGTGATGACCAGAGAGTAGATAGGAAGCGCTGGGGTCCACGATAAAGCGACTATTTAGAGCGGTGCGGCCCAGAAGCATCCTAAAGCGCATGGTGTCTCTGTTGGTCAGCGTCACTTCAATCGGGAAGGCGTGCTGCTCCATCATGAAGTGCGTTTGGATAACGAATCTCTCATCTTTATGACCGCCAGAGTCGGTCACAGTCCGTACATCAATGACCGGGGCTTCACAAGAAACAACAGTGGCAATATCATCTTGATTAGGGTGGATGTCGAAACTAACCCAAGGCTGACCCTCACGTTCAAAAGGCTCTACCCTAAATGCATGTAGTGCCGATGTTCTTGCACCCGTATCCACTTTGACCTTTATGAGTCCGATCCCCAAGTCGGGCAAGGATCCCCATTCACGCCATCCTATCGTTTTCATAGTGCTGTCCTGTTATGTATTCGGATGTCTAGTCGGAACCAGATAGGCAATTATCATCGGAGAAGAGTCGCGTTAAGTCTAGGCCGACATGGTCCGATTGGCTCGATACGTTTATTCGCTAAGATCGCTATTTCATCCACACTTTTTTATCGGCTGTTTCTGCAGTACGCATACCTGGAGCGGCATTGGCAACTTGCTTGCTCTATCTGGGAATACTACAGCCCGATTCCCCGCGTGAAAGTCTCAATTGGCACGTCACGATGCTGCATGAACCCGTTTTTCGGCGGTGTGGGGCAGGAGGGGCAATCAGAGAGTCGGTCTGATTGTTGAGAAAGGTTAAATATTACAATTGATTACTAACTATTAACAAGCCTTCAAGTCGGTTGGATTCGATAGTACAGATAAGATGCTTTTTGCATTGTTGAATGCTATCGGCTCCGTTAATGCCTTCTCTAGCAGCAGGCGGCATAAAAGAAGGTCGCAGTTGGGCGTTGAGGATCTACTACAGACATTTGGCGATGGTTGTTTCGTCAGACCGATACAGCTAACAATCAGGTATAGGGTAAGTGTCAGTCTGTGCGATCTAGCTGCATCAGCATTGAGGGGGATACGCCAAACAGCAGTTAACAGCTAAACCAGTTCGCAGCTTTGGTTAGCGTGCTCGAACCGGAAAGCCTTAACTGTTATCCGGCAAATACTGCTCGTACCCGGCCACGCCGAAATAGCGAACCGATTTTTTGTGGGTTTTCTTTTTCGCGATTAGGTTGCCGTCACGATAGATCCGTACGACCTGGGTATCGCCGCTCTTGTCGGCATCGTATTCATTACGTTCATCAAGCCTCATGGCATCAAACTCAGAGCGAGTGATCAGTTTCATGGTTTCTCCGTTGCCGTTATTAGGGTTCTGATTATCTGCTAGTGGCTAGCTAGGCAGGTGTCCCACCTTGACCCATATCAGCGTCTGTTGGTCGACGAAGGGGTTGTGCAGACTCATATGCGGGCTGCGAATCCAACTTCCGGCGGGGTAGCGACCCAATTCGTCGCAAAATTCACCGCTGATGACATAGATCTCTTCGCCACCGGCGTGACGGTGGGGTAAGAATCGTTCTCCTGCGGGCCATCTGACCAGCGCCACCTGCTCACTCTCAAAGCTGTGTAGCGGCATCACTTCGAGTCCCCCCTGGCCTGGTAGCCAGGTAGTTCGGCGCGTATTGATCCGTACTTGTTGTTGGTCGCCGCTGCTAAACTGGTGCAGTTTGACCAGCAAGGTACAGCCATTCTCGCTGTAGGGGGCGTGTTCGCTACCCGGCGGGTTGCGAAAATAGTAGCCGGGTCCAAAGTCACCGTATTGGTCGGAGAAGGTTCCCTCGAGTACCAAAATCTCTTCACCCAGTGGGTGCTGATGGGAACTGAAGTGTGAGCCCGGATCGTAGCGAACAATACTGGTGGCGTGGCCACGTTCGGCCTCTTCGCGGGCCAGCGGCTTACGCCACACGCCACGCATTGGGCTCGCCTGCCAGGGCTGCTGCAGGGTCTCGATCACGACTCGCCGGTCGAAGTCCATATTCAGCATGCTGTCCGCCTTTGGTTGAGTGCTAAGGCATAGGTGAGATTAAGGATGGATCGTTCGGTTACTAATATAGCTCGATCGGTGATGGGGGCGTACCCCCTGTTTGAGCTCCTCTAACGTCTGCCGATTACCCTGTGGTTGTTTTCAGAGCTTGATGCTGTCGATCTCGCTCTGAGTTAACGCCCGGTAGTGACCGGACTCTAGTGTTGGGTCTAACACGATCTCGCCCATCTGAAGTCGGTGTAACGCCACCACCTTGTTTCTAAAGCGGCCAAACATCCGTTTGATCTGGTGGTAGCGGCCTTCGAACAGGGTCAGCAGCACCTGCCGTTCGCCGGTCTGCTCCAGCGCTACCGGCAGGGTGGTGATCTGTTCGTAGTCGAAATAGATACCCTCCTCAAAACGCTTGGCGGTGCCGGGATCGATCGGGTCATCGGTATCCACGAGATAACGCTTGCCGACCCGATTAGCTCCCGACGTCTTGCTGGGGTCGGTCATTAGCCGGGACCAGCGTCCGTCGTCAGTGATCAACAGCAGGCCGGTGCTGCTTCGGTCCAGCCGCCCGGCGATATGGAGTTGGTCTTTGTTGGGCTCATCGAGCAGATCGAGCACGGTTGGGTGCTGTGGATCTTCGGTGGCGCTGAGATAGCCGGCTGGTTTGTTGAGCATGAAGTAACGTGGCTGGCGTTGTTGCAGCAAGGTTCCGTCTAGTTCGATCGTGCTGAAGCTGGTGACCGGGTGCTCAGGTTCGGTCACGATCAGGCCGTCGATCCGCACTCTTTTTGTTGCCAGCCACAACCGTGCCTGCTTTCGGCTGGCTTTAGGTAGATTGCTCAGAAAACGGTCTAATCGCATGGTTTGAAAATGTTAAGCCTGGTTCTTATGGCGGGTTAGTAACTTGGGAATCGCGCCTTTAGCGGTCTTGCCAAGTTGCTGCATCAGGCTAAACGGGATCTCATCCAGAGCGTGTTGTTGTGCCAAATCGTCGAGTAGCCGTAACCAAAGGTGGGCCGTCATTTCGGCGTCGGCCAATGCTCGGTGGTAGGTGCCGTCGGTCGGTAACTGTTTGTAGCGTACCAGCGTACCCAGTTTGTGGTTGGGCGCGTCGGGATAGATCCGTCTAGCGGTCAGCATCGAGCAGGCGAACTCGCCGAGGGTTGGACGATTGATCTGTGCCAGTTCGGCGGTTAGAAAACGGCGGTCAAACGAGGCGTTGTGCGCCACCATATTGTCCTCACCGAGGTAATCAGCAAACTCGGCCATCACGCTAGAGCAGGGGGCTGCATCGGCTAGCATGGCGTTACTGATGCCGGTGTAGTCTTCGATAAAGCCGCTGACCCGGCGGCCTGGATTCATCAGTGCCTGAAATCGATCCTCAATGCGACCGTCGACCAGCCGTACCGCGCCGATCTCGATCGCCCGGTCGCCTTGATCGGGTGACAGACCGGTGGTCTCGAAATCGAGTACCACCAGGCTATCTGCGTTGCGTTGTAACGAGCTGGTTAAGGCTTCCATGATGCAAATTAAACTCGAGTTGAGGTGTTAGGGTACGGCTGAGTTGGTACAAGTAGAAAGCCATAACGGGGCTTAGGTGTTGTCCTGAACCGCCTGCTTAGATTGACCAAAGCTGCTGATAGAGCTCGATCAACTGGTCGATGGTCGGCACTCGCGGGTTGTTACCGGGGGATCCTGATGCCAACGC
>JBFFKD010000209.1:0-5329 GCA_041555595.1 Motiliproteus sp. | reverse complement strand
CTGCCATATCACTTTGCCTTTAAGTTCGTTTCGCTTTACCCAGCTTGGTAATCGGGGAGCAAGCTCCCCAACGCATTACCAGGTCTGGGTGCTCTTGAACTTCTCGATACCGGCTTTAAACTCGGCAGCGATGTCGTCATTGTAAGCGCCGCTTTCATTGATCTTGTTACACAGATCAGCGTGCTCAGAAGCAAAGTAAGCCAGCAGTGCGGCTTCGAAGTCGAGAATCTTATTGATCTCGATACCTTCGAGGTAACCTTCGTTGGCTGTGTACAGTACCAAGCCCATTTGAGCCAGGCTCATGGGTGAGAACTGCTTCTGCTTCATCAGTTCGGTAACGGCTTGGCCATGCTCAAGCTGCTTACGCGTCGCTTCATCAAGGTCAGAAGCGAACTGCGAGAATGCCGCCAGTTCACGGTACTGAGCCAGGGCAAGACGGATACCGCCACCCAGCTTCTTGATGATCTTGCTCTGTGCCGCACCACCCACTCGTGATACAGAAACACCAGCGTTCATCGCAGGACGGATACCGGCATTGAACAGATCAGTCTCGAGGAAGATCTGGCCATCGGTGATCGAGATCACGTTGGTCGGTACGAACGCAGATACGTCACCACCTTGGGTTTCGATGATAGGCAGAGCGGTCAAAGAACCGGTCTTACCTTTCACTTTACCGTCGGTGAACTTCTCTACATAGTCGACACTGACTCGAGCTGCACGCTCAAGCAGACGGCTGTGAAGGTAGAAAACGTCACCTGGGTAGGCTTCACGTCCTGGTGGACGCTTGAGCAACAATGAAGTCTGACGGTAGGCCCAGGCCTGCTTGGTCAGATCATCGTATACGATCAGTGCATCTTCACCGCGGTCACGGAAGTATTCACCCATAGTACAACCGGCGTAAGCCGCCATGTACTGCATCGCTGCTGGGTCAGATGCGCCAGCTGCAACGATGATGGTGTTATCCAGTGCACCGTGCTCTTCGAGCTTACGCACGATACCAGCAATGGTGGACTGCTTCTGGCCGATCGCAACATAAACACACTTAACACCGGTGTTTTTCTGATTGATGATGGCATCAATCGCGATTGCGGTCTTACCGGTCTGACGGTCACCGATGATCAGCTCACGCTGACCACGACCGACAGGAACCATGGAGTCGATCGCCTTGTAGCCAGTTTGCATTGGCTGGTCGACCGATTGACGCCAGATAACGCCCGGTGCAACTTTTTCGATTGCGTCGGTTTCGGTAGTACCCAGCTCGCCTTTACCGTCGATCGGGTTACCCAGCGTGTCTACAACACGACCCAGTAGCTCGTTACCAACAGGTACTTCAAGGATACGGCCGGTACAGCGAGCAGTCATGCCCTCTTTAAGTCCCAGGTAATCACCCAGAACAACAGCACCAACGGAGTCTTGCTCCAGGTTAAGTGCCATACCGTAGATACCACCAGGGAATTCGATCATCTCCCCGTTCATTACGTCAGCCAATCCGTGAATACGGATGATACCGTCGGATACGCTGACTACTGTGCCCTCATTCTGGGCCTCAGAAGAGACATCGAGCTTGTCGATGCGCTTCTTGATTAAATCGCTGATCTCAGATGGATTCAGTTGCTGCATGCTCTTTCCCTCTCGCTCAGGAACTCAGGGCTTCGGCAAGCTTCTGGAGCTTACCTCGGACCGAGCCGTCAATAACCAGGTCATCGGTACGAATTACTAGACCACCAATCAAGCTCGCATCTTTGGAGCTTGTAATATTGACTTCACGGTCCAGCTTCGTGCCCAGTGCCTGAGCTAGCTTGGTCTGTTGTTCTTTGGTCAGTGCAAAGGCAGAGGTGATATCAACATCAACACTCTTCTGCTGCTCTGCTTTCAACCGCTCGAACAACGCGGAAATTTCAGGTAGTACGGGCAGACGCTTGTTTTCAGCCAGAATTTTTATAAAGTTCTGGCCCTGCTCGTTCAGCTTGTCTGCGCAGATATCCAAAATTAGGCCGGCTTTCTGGTCGGCTGCTAATGCAGGATTTCTTAACAGTTCAGCCACTTGCTGGTCTTGTGCTGCTTGCGCAGCCAGACCGAGCATCTCGGACCACTGGTCCAGTGACTTCTGCTCACGTGCAGACTCAAACGCAGCTTTGGTATAGGGTCGAGCGACTGTACTTAGTTCAGCCATCGTTCACCTCGCTTCTTAAAGCTCCGCTGCAAGCTTGTCGACAAGTTCTGCACTGGCCTTGCTGTCTACCGCCTTGCCCAGGATCTTCTCCGCACCGGCGATCGCCAGTGTTGCTACTTCAGCGCGCAGCGCTTCTTTCGCACGGTTCTTTTCCTGCTCGATTTCAGCATGAGCCGCTTCCTTCAGGCGCGTACCTTCAGAAATAGCTTGCTCTTTCGCTTCATCAACAATTTGGTTAGCACGCTTATTGGCCTGCTCGATAATGGCCGCAGCCTGTTCTTTGCCTTCACGCAGTGCTTGAGTGGCTTTTTCTTTAGCCAGTTCAAGGTCACGTGTGGCACGATCAGCTGCATCAAGACCATCGGCAATTTTCTTCTGACGCTCGCGTAAAGCTTCGATGACCGGAGGCCAAACAAACTTCATGCAGAACCAAGTGAAGAAGAAAAACGCGATGGCCTGACCAATGATGGTTGCATTGATATTCACGCCAATACCTCTCGTTACTCTTGCTTAAATAAGGAGTGAGTTAAAAGGTAGTAACTTAACCTGCAGCAACCACAAACATGATGTACATGCCGATACCAACGCCGATCATAGGGATCGCGTCAACAAGGCCCATCACGATGAAGAACTGAGTACGCAGCATAGGGATCAGTTCAGGTTGACGTGCACCGCCTTCCAGGAACTTACCACCCAAGATACCGATACCGATTGCAGCACCAGTTGCGCCCAAACCCATTACCAAAGCACCAGCTATGTATAACAGAGCAGCTTCCATTGTTTTCTCCTATTGAGAGTTAAAGTTGAAAGTTTTAGTTAATTGAAAAGTTTTTTGCTTCGTTTCAGCAACCGGCGCTGCGGTACAACCGCAATGCCGATCGCTTGAAATTTATTGGCTTAAAATTATTAGTGTGACTCGTGCGCCATGCTCATATACACGATGGTCAACACCATAAAGATGAAGGCCTGCAGTGTAATGATCAGGATGTGGAAGATCGCCCAAGGCACGGACAACACCCACTGCATCCAAAACGGCAACAACGCGATCAGGATGAAGATCATCTCACCGGCGTACATGTTACCGAACAGTCGCAGACCGAGGGAAACAGGCTTAGCCAGCAGGTTGACGCCTTCCAGGAACAGGTTGAAAGGGATCATATACTTGCCTAGCGGCTGCAGGGTCAGCTCGGCAATGAACTCTTTTGGACCCTTAACTTTCAGGCTGTAGTAGATGATCAGTGCGAATACCGACAGTGCCATACCCATGGTGGCGTTGACGTCGGTGGTCGGTACGATCTTCAGGTATGGAATACCCAACTGCTGCGCCACGTAAGGGATCCAGTCGATCGGGATCAGATCCATAAAGTTCATCAGCCAGACCCAGACGAAGATCGTCAGTGCCAACGGCGCAACAAGCGCGTTACGGCTATGGAACGAAGATTTTACGTTCTCGTCGACAAATCCAATGATCGCCTCGACGAAGTTCTGCAGACTACCGGGGACACCGCTAGTTGCTTTAACTGCTGCCTTGCGGAACAGCCAGATAAACAGCAGACCTAGGCCTACTGAGAAAAACATCGAATCCAGGTTGATCGCCCAGAATCCCATTGATGCGGCTTCATCGTTATGTGCGATGGTCCAGGTAGATTCTTGCAGCACGGTACCGTCATAACGCGTGAACCCTTCAGGCAGTTGCCCAAAGGTCAGGTTAGTCAGGTGGTGCTTAATATACCCGGAGGTCGTGAGTGCGCCTTCTGCAGCCATGATTTCCTCTCAGTTTAATTTTTAAAAAGTTTGTGATTCTGTAGCAATGGCGCCAGCCAGGAACTCAGCTGCATCAGTATAAAAACGCCAAATAGGGAAAAGGGCTCAAGCGGTTTGACTAGTACAAACACGGTGCCAAACGACACCATCGTCAAAGCCATTTTCCATATTTCGCTCTTATACAGATCACGCACACTTTGGCGCAGTCCGGCATTCGGGTCGCTTAACAGCACCCGTCGTGCTTGATACGTAAAGGGGATTAAATAGATCAGTCCGCCCAATAACGCCGAGTATCCAGCAACAGTTCCCGCACTTAACCACGTAACCGCACTTACAATCAGCGTCAAAACAATCTGCGACACGATAAGCGTCGTAATCTGGCTGCGCTGTATGTGGGTCGTAATGCCTTTATTTTTAGGGGTTTTAGCTTGTCCCACGAACGCAATCCAACTCTTAAGTTTGTCGATATAGCAATTCGTACCCCATAACCGATGCGGATTATAGGGGCTTCGCTTTGGTGCATCAACCATCAATTGACCGAATTGGGCCAAGGTATGATGACTATCGACTTGCTGAGTAACACCAACGGTGTAATAGGGCAGTTACTGAATTTTTTGAAGTATTGATTCAATATCATCCAGTGATCGATAGTTTATCGTCAGTTTACCGTCGCCTTTATCGGAGTGCTGAATCTTAACCTGCATCCCCAGCGTCTCAGTCCAGCGTTGCTGTAACTGCTCGGCACCGGGGTTTAAGGCCGGTTTCACTTTCTTTTTCGGGGCTGTTTGAATCTGCTTTACCAGCTCTTCGGTTTGACGCACCGATAACCCACGGGCAACGACATCCTTGGCAGCGACGATCTGTTTATCACCATCAAGTGCCAGCAAGGCACGCGCATGACCCATCTCCAGATCGCCATATTCGAGCATCCGCTTGGCTTCTGGGGTCAATTTCATCAACCGCAATATGTTGGTCACCGTAGTACGAGATTTACCAACGGCTTCGGCTACCTTCTGCTGAGTCAATTCAAATTCATCCATCAACCGCTGGAGCGCCATCGCTTCTTCAATCGGGTTGAGGTCTTCACGCTGAATATTCTCGATCAGTGCCATCGCGATGGCGGCTTCGTCCGGAACATCCCGGATCACAGTAGGGATCTCAGTCAATCCCACCAACTGGGCGGCTCGCCAACGACGCTCACCGGCAATGATCTCGTAGCGGCCCATATCGACCGGTCGTACCACGATCGGCTGAATCACCCCTTGGGCGCGGATCGAATTGGCTAGATCCTCCAACGCTGCTTGGTCCATATCACGACGCGGTTGGTAGATGCCCCGCTGGATCTTGTCGACCGGCAACACCTGCAAACCCTCGGACGTTGCAGCCGGGGCT
>JBFFKD010000208.1:0-5338 GCA_041555595.1 Motiliproteus sp. | reverse complement strand
ATTCCGTCCGTTTACTAAACGGATCAGAGAGATACCCGAACTGTCGTTAGCCAGTATTCAGGTGCGTTTTCCCCACCGCTCCAGCATATAGACCGCCACGGCTCCCAGCAACATCAGCAACAGCGCGCCCACCAGATAGGTTTGCTGCCCGGTCAGTGCCTGATAGCTGGCAGGCAATACATTGTCCTGCAGTAGCGGCACCGAATCACCGTGGCTGTTGATTCGGTAATGGGTGGTGTACTTCCATGGCCAGACCTTATTCAACGATCCCAGCATTACGCCAGTCAACAACGCTAACGTTAAGTCATGGTAGTGACGAAACATCCAGGCCAACAGGTGAGAAAAGCTCAACAAGCCGGTCGCACAACCGGCCATAAACAAGCCTAAAATCTGCAGATCAAACTCTTTGATCGCGCCCATGATCGGGCTATACAAACCCAGTAACAACAGGATAAAACTGCCCGATATGCCCGGTAAAATCATTGCGCAGATAGCGATACAACCGGCACCAAAGACGGTCAGCGTACTGATCGAGGCCTCTATCGGGGTTAATACGGTGACGAGATACGACAGGCTGGCACCGATCCAGACCGCCGCGATCATCCTGCTATTCCAACGCCGCACCTGTGTCAGCATCCAGATCGAAGAGCTCACGATCAAGCCAAAGAAGAACGCCCATAGCAGGGTCGGATAGTGCTGTAACAGGTAGATCGCCAGCCGTGCCACCGAAGCCAGGCTGATCACGACACCCGAGAGTAACACCAGTAGAAAAGTGCCATTGATATGCTGCCAAAACGCTAGCGGATTCTGGCGCCATAGCAGTGTCAGCGCTTGAGGGGTGATCTTACGGATGGAATCAAGCAGCTCCTCGTAGATACCGCTGATAAAGGCAACTGTACCACCCGAAACACCGGGTATCGCATCGGCCGCCCCCATCGCGGTGCCTTTAAAAAACAGCGCCAACCAATCGCCCTTGGTTCTATTCATTAACCATCATCCTTAACTCGGGCTCTAGCGGATGGATCCGCTCAGCATCGGTACGAATTTGACCCCTTCAAGCACCTGGTGGTCGTACTCGGTGTCGCTGATCCGTTCGACCAGACGAAGCTCCTGAGTCGCTCCACCGACCGGGATAATCATCCGACCGCCGATTGCCATCTGGCCATACAGCTCGGCGGGGATCTCCTCGGGAGCAGCGGCGCAGGTGATCGCATCGAACGGTCCCTTTTCAGGCCAACCAAAACCGCCATCGGCATGTTTGAAGTGGATATTACGCAATCCCAGCTGGCTCATTCGGGTCCGAGCTTTGTCCTGCAATGGTTTGATCCGCTCAACGCTGTAGATCTTGCCGACGAGGCAGGCCAGTACCGCGGTTTGATAGCCAGAACCTGTGCCGATCTCCAACACCCGCTCAGGCATGCCGCCGTTGAGTAAAATCTCAGTCATCTTGGCGACAATGTAGGGCTGTGAGATGGTCTGGTTAAAACCAATAGGCAAAGCGGTATCTTCGTAGGCGCGGTGCGACAGCGCTTCATCAATAAACAGATGACGGGGCAGCTCGCGCATCACCTCCAGCACCCGCTGATCCTGAATCCCCTGCTCGACCAAACGGGCGATTAACCGATCACGGGTTCGCCGCGACGTCATCCCAATCCCTTCGATATCGAACTTGTTCACTGCAACTCCTCAAGCCAACTACTCAGGTTGTCAAACCCTGAGTACTGCGTCATATCTGCCTGCAGCGGTGTGATCGACACGTACCCCTGCGCCACGGCGTAAAAATCGGTGCCTGGACCATCATCTTTGGCAGCACCGGCGGCCGATATCCAAAATCGCTCGCGACCGCGCGGATCAACCGAACGAACCGGCTCCGATGCCAGATGACGGTGTCCCAGCCGGGTAACGTAATGCCCTTTAATCTGCGCTATCGGCAGATCCGGTACATTAATATTGAGCACCGTTCGCGGTGCCAGGTTCAATTGCCCCAACTGCGGCAGTAACTGAGCGACAAACTGGGCGGCGGTTTCAAAATGTTTGCTACCCGCCAGCGAAACCGCGATCGCCGGCTTGTTGAGGTATCGCCCCTCCATCGCTGCAGCAACGGTTCCCGAATAGAGCACATCATCACCGAGGTTGGCACCGGCATTGATACCGGACACGACGATATCGGGTTGATAATCGAACAGCCCAGAGATCCCCAGATGGACACAATCAGTCGGTGTACCATTGATACTGATGAAACCGTTAGCCTGGTGGTCCGCTTGCAGGGGCCGGTCCAGGGTCAACGAGTTACTGGCGCCACTACGATCCCGTTCAGGTGCGACCACTTGAATGGCAAATTGCTCAGCCAATGTTTTTGCCAGCGTCGCCAGGCCGATCGCATGGACACCGTCGTCGTTGGAGATCAGAATCTGCACTAGTCTTCACCCTCGACGCTGCCATTCTCCTTGTCATTGCCCGATTCAGCCGCTTGACCCGCACCGACACGGTAATCGCATATTTCACGTAGCACGCTGGTAGCATAGGTGCCGGGAGGCAGTTCGAAACTCAGCTCTAGCCAATCCTGCTGCGGCTGCTGCCAGCAGAAGTTGCGCGGTAAGAAGCGGACCGAGCGGCGTTCACGAACCTGACCCAGCCGCTCCAGCCCCTGACACCAGGATTCGAACTCGGCCAGTATCGCGCTCTCAAGCTCAAGCGCCTGATCTTCGACCAGCGCTCGACCACGCCCCATCATCGGTGCTGTCGGGTGCAACGCTAGCTCCTCGATCGCGACAGTCAACGCGGCGGGATCCGTTTCTGGAGTCAGATTGCTGGTGCCTCGGATTACTGGCTTATCCCCGGGCAGGTAGGCATCCAGACAACCCAAGTCAATCCGCTTGGCCAGCACTCGATTGAACAAGTAAGAGCGCGCCGACGAGATCGCCATACTGCGTTTATGACGGTCACGAATACGAATTTCACCACTGAACAGCTTATCCGCCTGTTCGAGATTGCCGCCATCATGACCGAACCGTTGCTCGCCAAAATAGTTGGGAATACCGCGATCGGCGATGCGCTGCAGCCGTTGCTCAAGCGCATCGAATGTTTGACCATCGACCAACTGCAGCTGCCTTATCCTAAGGCTAAAGCGATTAGCTTGATGGCCACCGCGCTTGAGTTTTCGGTTATGCCGAATCGTTTGCAGCACCTCAACCGTATCGGGAAGCGAGCTCAGATCAGGATCGGGCTGACCGGGCAGCCATAAACTAAACCACTGAGTGGTGACCGCGTGGCGATCTTTAAGCCCGGCATAACTGACATCCATCGGTTTGATACCGACGATTCTGGCCAGCTGACGGGCGATCCACTGTGTATTCTCACCACGCTTTCGCAGATGAACAAACAGGTGCTCACCGGCGCCCTCAGGCTCAAAGCCGAGCTGTTCATCAACCTGAAAGTCTTCAGGTTCAGAGCGGATCACACCGGTCGCGGGAGGCTCGCCATAGAGACGAGGAAAATCGAGATTATATCGGTTCAATGTAGAGCCTAATTCTGTTCGGGCAGCAAAAAGAAGGTTTCGCCACGTTTGACCATGCCCAATTCGCTGCGAGCACGCTCTTCCATTGCCGAGGTTCCCAATTTGAGGTCATCGACTTCGGCGCGCAGTGCGGCGTTGCGATCGATCAGTAGCTGGTTTGAGGCTTGCTGCTCATCAATCGAACTCTGCAGAGCCCACACCGATGGCAGGTTGCCATCACCGAACCAGAGCCGATACTGTAACCCCAGCAACAAGACGCCGAGTAGCACCAACAACCATTTCATGAGGTCAGGCTCTGAGGTTTCATCAGCATTGGCAACAACCGGGATAGCAACACACGAGCAACCATCGTTTTGTTTAGCAAGCTATGGCATAACGAATAAGGGGGAGCTGCGCTCCCCCTTATCGAATTAGGCCTGGCCTTTGATCTCGGAGCGACCGTTGTAAGGCGCTTTACCTTCAAGCTCGCCTTCAATCCGCAGCAGGCGGTTGTACTTGGAAACCCGGTCTGAACGACACAGCGAACCGGTCTTAATCTGACCGGCCTTAGTCGCGACCGCAAGATCTGCGATAGTGGTATCCTCGGTCTCGCCGGAACGGTGCGAGATCACGGCGGTAAAGCCGGCATCCTGAGCCATCTTGATCGCGTCCAGCGTTTCAGACAATGTGCCAATTTGGTTGAACTTGATCAGGATCGAGTTACCGATGCTCTGTTCGATCCCGCGCGACAGGATCTTGGTGTTGGTCACGAACAGATCGTCACCGACCAGCTGTACCTTGTCACCGATTTTACGAGTCAGGGTAGCCCAGCCATCCCAATCGCTCTCGTCCATACCATCTTCAACCGAGATGATCGGATACTTAACGGTCAAATCAGCCAGATAGCTGGCAAAGCCTTCGCCGTCGAATTTCTTACCTTCACCAGACAGATCGTACACGCCGTCTTTGTAGAATTCAGACGCGGCGCAATCCAATGCCAAGGTGATGTCTTCACCCAGCTTATATCCAGCGTTATCAATCGCTTCTTGGATAACAACCAAAGCTTCTTCGTTAGACGCCAGGTTGGGAGCAAAACCACCTTCATCACCGACTGCTGTATTCAGGCCGCGTGCAGACAGCACCTTTTTCAGGCTATGGAAGATCTCCGCACCCATCCGCAGCGCTTCGGCAAAGTTTGGCGCGGAAACAGGCTGTACCATGAACTCTTGGATATCGACGTTGTTATCGGCGTGCTCGCCACCGTTAATGATGTTCATCATCGGTACCGGCATCGAGTAATCACCAGGATTGCCGTTCAGCTCGGCGATATGTGCGTAAAGCGGCATGCCCTTGTCGGCAGCAGCTGCTTTGGCGGCGGCCAGCGACACAGCCAGGATCGCGTTCGCACCCAAGTTGCCTTTGTTTTCAGTTCCGTCCAGATCGATCATGATCTGATCCAGCGCCCGCTGATCGTTGGCATCTTTGCCCAGCAGCGCCTCACGGATGTCATTATTGATCGCAGCAACCGCTTTCAGCACACCCTTACCCAAATAACGCGAAGCATCACCGTCGCGTAACTCAAGCGCTTCACGCGAACCGGTCGATGCACCTGAAGGGGCACAGGCGGTACCGAAAGCACCCGAGGCCAGGGTCACATCCGCTTCTACCGTTGGGTTACCGCGGGAATCGAGTACTTCACGTGCTTTGATATCGCTGATTGCAGTCATGTTGCCGTTCGCTCCAATTAAAGCCTGATAATTTAAGAAGGGGGATCGACCCGCTCATCGATATCGATATCGATGAGCGGGTCGATCCCCCTTCTTAAATTATCAGGCTTTAATT
>JBFFKD010000207.1:0-5343 GCA_041555595.1 Motiliproteus sp. | reverse complement strand
GTCGGCATTTCGCGAGCATACAGATACTCGGAGATTGGCCCTTTATCGGCGGCACGGATGCGGTAGGCACAGCCGCAGCATGAGCCGCCGTTGTCGAGCCCTAATACCATGCCAGGCTTTTGCTCGGTGCCGCGATGGGTATGCGACCAGACGCACAGCGAACGATGGTAACCGAATAGTCGCGCCGGTTGCCGGTCGATAAAGTCGAAGCCGGGGCGCCATAACAGCGATCCGTAAGCGAACACCCACAGATCGCCGTCGGGTAGGGTGGGTCGGATGACGTCAGGGTGAACTTGCAGGCTGGCTTCAGAATTCATCGCTTCAGAGCTATCGCTTATCAGTAATTGGCTAGAACAATCGACACGAAACAGTCTATCTGCGAGCAATCGATTACAGAACCGACGGTTACGGCGGTTGTCGCTATACGTTATCGGTCAACTACTTTAAAGTTCACACCGGCAAAAGCCAAACATAAAAGTGTTATCAGGGCGGCGATAAATGACCCGAGCCATGAGTCGATAGGGCTTGCCGCTTGCGATCGGTTGAGAGGGATAAACAGCATGTCGATGGAAATTGAAGCTTGGCACCTGTGGTTGCTGGGGGGGATGGTGTTAGCTGCGTTGGAGATGTTGGGGCTGGCGTTTGTGGCGCTGGCGTTGGGCGTGTCCTGTATTGCCGGCTCGGTTGTGGCGCTAGCCGGAGGCTCTTTGACACTGCAGATCGGCGCTAGCGCGGTGATGGCGATTATTTTGACGCCATTGTTTGTACGCTGGTTTAAACGCCAGGTACCCCCTTCTGATTCGGTCAGCCTGGCCGGCGAAAGTGGCAGCAACGGTCAACGTTGCGTGCTGGTCGAGCAGCAGGGCCGGCTGGGAGTACTGATCAAGGGGGACTTCTTTCCGGCACAAATGGACCTCGATGGGACCGAATCCGACCGGCCGCTGAGCGTCGGAATGAAGGTGTTGGTACAGCGCTTTAGTGGCATCACCGTTATCGTTCAACCCTTAGTAACCGAACATAAGGAATAGCTGTCATGATCGAGATTAATCCACTCACGGTTGTGCTGTTGGTCTTTGCCGCGGCGGTCGCGATCTTTTTTGTTAAGGGGTTGGTGATCGTGCAGCAGAGCGAGGCGATGGTGATCGAACGGTTGGGGCAGTATTCGCGAACCCTGTCGCAGGGGCTGCACCTGTTGATTCCCTTCGTTGACCAGCCACGTGCGATCAAGATGCGCCGTTACCAGACTATCGACGGTATCCAGCTGCCGGTAACCATCGAATCGGCACGGATCGATCGACGTGAGATCGTGGCCGATTTTCCCAAGATCCCGGTAATCACCAAGGATAACGTCACGGTGCTGGTTGATGCGGCGCTCTATTTCCAGATCATCACCCCAAGAGACGCGGTGCTGGCGGTGGAGAATCTGGTGCAGGCGATAGAGACCCTGACCCAGACCTCGCTGCGTTCCAAGGTCGGCGAGATGGAACTGGATAAACTGCTCGAAAGCCGTGCCGAGATCAATGGCTCGTTGACCGTAACGCTGGACGAGGCGGGCAACAAATGGGGTACCAAGATCAACCGGGTCGAGGTGCAGAACATCATTGTTCCCGAAGAGGTTGAGCAGGCGATGCGCAAGCAGATGACCGCCGAGCGTGAGCGTCGTGCAACAGTGACCACCGCCCAGGGGCATAAGGAAGCGGCGATCAACGTCGCCGAAGGTGAGAAGCAGGCGGCAATTTTGCGCGCCGAGGGGCAGCGCAAGGCGATCCAGACCATTCTCGAGGCGACCGGAACCAGCGTCAAAGAGGAGCAGATTTTGAGTTACCTGATCGCGCTGGAATATATGAAGACGTTACCGGACATCGCCAAACAGGGTGAGCGGGTATTCGTGCCGTATGAGGCCAGCGCGCTGCTGGGATCGATCGGTTCGATCAAGGATCTGATTCCGTCGCTCAAATAGCGGCTTGATCGATGGTGATGAGTTAAAACAGGGTTGGCTAGGGGACGTTTGATGTCTGCAGATACTATGGTTGGTGTTCGCTATCTTGATGGCACCGCAGTTGCCGCAGCGGTGCTAGATCGGGTCAGTACCGAGGTGGCGCAGCTCAAGCAGCAGGGGATCACGCCTGGGCTGGGTACCATCCTAGTTGGCGACGATGGCCCCAGCGTCAGCTACGTCAATAAGAAACACCAGACCTGCGAGCGGGTCGGGATCCGTTCATTTCAGCGGCAGTTGCCAGCGACCGCCAGCCAGGCTGATCTGCTGGCACTGATCGATGAATTTAATGCCGATCCCGAAGTGGACGGTTACATCCTGCAGTACCCGTTGCCTGCTGGCTTTGACTTCTCCGAGGCGTTGGCTCGGATGTCGCCGGATAAGGACGCCGATGGTCTCCATCCGATTAACCTGGGGCGGCTGGTGCTGCAGCAAGACGGCCCACGCCCCTGCACTCCGGCCGGGATTCTGGCGATGTTAGCGCATTACCAGATCGAGGTTGCCGGTCGTGAAGTGGTCGTGGTTGGCAGGGGCCCAACCCTGGGGCGGCCGCTGGCGTTGATGCTGACGCTCAAGCAGGCCGATGCCGATGCTGCGGTGACGGTGGTTCACTCCGGGGTGAGTAATCTGGCTGACTACACTCGGCGTGCTGACATCGTAGTATCGGCGGTTGGCCGCCCTGGTATCATCAGCCCCGACATGATCAAGCCCGGTGCGGTGGTCGTCAGCGGTGGAATCAGCTGGCAGGGTAGTAAGCTGTTGCCCGATGTCGATGAGTCGGTTGCTGAGGTGGCTGGCTGGATCACGCCACGTCTTGGCGGTGTCGGCCCGACAACGGTTGCGATGCTGCTGCGTAACACCGTCGATGCAGCAAAGCGTCGGGCTAGTCAAACTGATTGATGTGAGTCACGACTCGGACGACATGTCCGGTTCGGTAGCGACCACGACAACGGCGACTAATCAGACCGCACTGGCCATCGGTATTCTGATGCTGGCGCTGTTAATTTTTCTGTTTAGCGATAACCTCAACAAGTTGTTGATTCAGGATATCCCGCTACTGCAGTTCTATTTCGGCCGTAATGTGTTGGCAGTGTTGTTGCTGGCCGGTTTCTTTATCGTCAGCGGTCGGCGGCGCCTGTTTGTTACGGCAGCCCCGGCCAAGCAGTTGCTGCGCGGGCTGCTGTTCTCGGTGATCAATCTCGGTTACCTGTTTGCCTTGCGCGAACTGCCGGTGACGCTGATCAATACCGGCTTGGCGCTGGCGCCGTTGTTGATTACCGCACTGTCACCCTGGCTGCTGAAGGAGCGGGTCAGCCGTTTACAGTGGCTGGCGACCACGGTGGGGTTTGTGGGCGTCTGTCTGATCGTCCAACCCGATTTTGACCAGACCTCGATTGCGGCCCTGCTGGGATTGCTCGCTCTGCCGCTGTGCTATGCGTTGATCCTGATTTTATCGAAGCAGTTATCAGCCAGCGAGTCTGGCTGGACCATGAATTTTTATTCGTTCGTGGTGGTATCGCTGATCGCAGCTTGGTGGGGTATTGCGCAGTGGCAGCCACTGAGTCTGCAACTGTGGTTGGCGATGTTGCTATCGGCGGTGACCGTTATTGTTGCTTTTGGAATGCTGGTATACGCCTTCAGTCTGGCTCGAACCGCGTTGCTGGCACCGTTTGAATATGTCGGCATCCTGATGGCGTTGATGACCGATATGTACTTTTGGGGAGTGATCCCCGGTCTGCTGATGATCTTGGGTACGGGATTTATCATCCTATGCGGTCTGTTGCAGCTGATAGATGCTAAGCGTGCTCGATCATTGAGTATACCGTTACCGGTCAGCGCCCATATTCACCCGATGGATACCCATCGTGACTAACCCTGTTAGAAGTTACTGAGTTGTAAATAGGAGCTGTTCCCCCATGTTGAGCTATCGTCACGCCTTCCATGCCGGCAATTATGCCGATGTATTGAAACATCTGGTATTGACCCGGATCGTCAAGCACCTGACCAAAAAGCCGGGGCCGGTCTGCTATATCGATACTCATGCCGGTGCCGGTGGTTACAGTCTGCTGAGCAGCGAAGCCAAAAAGACCGGCGAGTTTAACCAAGGGGTCGGCGTGTTATGGGATCAGCGCAAGCTGCCTGAATCGCTGCTTGAATATCGACAGCTGGTTGAGCGGTTTAATGACGGTAAAGCGCTGCGAAATTACCCGGGTTCTCCCTGGTTTGCCCGGCAGTTGCTGCGCAACACCGACCGGTTAGAGCTGTGCGAGTTGCACCCCAAAGACCATCCGCGGTTGGCGCAGCTGTTTGCCGGCGAGCGACGGGTCAAATGCCATTTTGAGGATGGGTTTAAACGGTCACTGGCGTTGGTACCGCCGGTTGAACGGCGCGGATTGGTGCTGATCGACCCCTCCTATGAACTCAAGGAGGATTACGCCAAGGTGGTCAGTCATATTCAGGAACTGCACAAACGCTTTGCCACCGGCACTTACGCCCTCTGGTATCCGCTGGTAGACCAGCAGCGGGTTCGAACGTTGGAGAAGGCGTTCATCAAAAGCGGTATCCGCAATATCGAACTATACGAGGTCAGTGTCACCGCAGATCATAGCCAGCCGGGTATGACCGGCAGCGGCATGATCGTGGTTAACCCGCCCTGGACCTTAAAACAGGATCTGCGCGAGGCGCTAGAGTGGTTCGGGCCACAGATAAGCGACAATGCTCAGGCGCTATATCGGATCACCGAGCTGGTACCGGAGTAAGAGGGGCCGAGTTGATTCGGTCTACTCTTGATATTCCGTATACTTGCGGGCGCTGCCCCGGACCTGCTCGGCGGGGTACTTTGCTTCGTTGAGCGCGGTCTTGCGCGTGACCGCTTGTAGGATATCGATGTCGAGTTGATCGGCCAGACGAACCAGATAGACCTGGATATCGGCGATCTCGTCGCTCACCGCTTGCCGCTGGTCGGCGCTTAATGATTTGGATTGCTCTTCACTAAGCCACTGGAACTGTTCCAGCAACTCGGCCGCCTCAACCGTCAGCGCCATCGACAGATTTTTCGGCGAGTGGAACTGCTGCCAGTCACGCTCGGCGGCGAAATTTCGTAGGTAGAGTTTAAGCTGTTGCAGGTCTTTCATAGTTTTGGCCGTCGCCTTACTAGGCTGCTCCAGCAGCGTTTGTTGATATGGCAATGATGCCGTGCAACTCGATAGCAGATCAAGGACAGGAGCTGCCGGTTGAGTCGATGGTATGCCGGTTCGGGGCTGACTTTAATTCTAACTGAGGATCGCCCCAGATACTGTTCAACAACTGTTGCGCACTTTGATAGAGGTATCCGATACGGGCACCGT
>JBFFKD010000206.1:0-5388 GCA_041555595.1 Motiliproteus sp. | reverse complement strand
CATCGCTCCATTCTCCTTTGGCATAATCGACGTCTGCTGCCGAACCTTTGGCGCCTCCTGTATCAATAATATGGGCAGGCAGGATATCGCCCTCATTAAAGTCACCGTTAAGCGCTGCGGCGGTCATTCCTATCACTAGGTGTTTGGGTTTGCTCTGATCGATGAGGTCATGTTCAGTCAGCACGCTGAAACCTACTTTTGCAGCATCGAACATAAATTCCGGGCCGCCCAGCATCTTGCCGTTGGGCAGCAGTGCACTGGTACCAGCGTCAACCTGTTTTAACTCCAAAACATTAAAGTCTGCAGCGAAACCACCCGGATTGGTCAGCGCCGCATCCCAGATAATCAGATCTAGAAAGGCACCTTGCTGTCGCAGGGCTGCTAACTCATCGGAACTTTTAACTGCCGCCCAATCGGTGCCTTCTGTGCGGGATGTCGGTATGTATTTGCGTACGGAGCGATTAACCACCCCGAACGCTTTGTAGAGCTGACTGATAACAGGGTGTTCAGCCACCTCATCCTCATCGGCCTCTTCCTCCATGCCGATCAACGATTCATGACAGGTCATCCAGCAACCCTGTTCGGGATAGAGCGGCACCCGACCATCTCCCATCATAATGCCCAAACGATCCGGATAGATGGCGGGTTGCTCGCCATCGATTACCGTTTCGTGCTGGCGATGATTGCCATACCACTGCCACTGTTCACCATCGAAGCGCATGTAATTCCCCTGATCACCGTTCCCATCGCCGTCGCTCTTCCAGGAGAAACGCATATAGAGGTGGGTATCATCGTGGGCCGCCTGTACCGAGAGGCGCTTGTAACCGTCCTTATCCTCAATGGGATCGGGCTCGAGTCGATTCTCGACCACCAATATCTCCCCCAGAGACTTCTGCTCGCTTTTATGACACTTAAGGCAAGCCTCCCCATCCTTAACCTCCTTACTGGCCTTCTTGTGATCCTCTGTGCGTAACCACTCGTAGCTGGACTGGCCGGGGTAAAACAGTCTGGGCTTACTGACAGGGACCGATGTCCAGTCGATATTTTCTATCTCTGCAGCCCATATAGGCAGACTGATAAATAGCAGGCTGACCAGCAACGCGGACCCGCGTCGGCTACTGTAAGAACAGGTTCTTTTACTGTTATGCGGCATCAAACACCTCTGGATATTGATGATGAACCTTTGGCAGCCACCTCTTTGATGGTTGCCAACCCATTTGCCTAGAAAATTAGCAAGTACTAAGCCAATAGATAAAAAGCTATTTTTTACAATGGGATATATATATTCGAGAACGCCTTATGTCGCTTTGTGTTACCAATCAGTAACCTGTACAGCGCGACCTGCTTGGTTTAATGTTACTGGCCGGTAACCATGCTTTATCTATGGTTATAGATGCCGAAGTGGTAGTGCAAGAAATACGTTAAGAGTTCTACCGCAGAGCTGTAAACAAGAAGTATTGCGGCAATACCAAGCAAGGAAAGAAGTCACGGATTCAGCTAACAACAGTGCTCATTGAGTACGATGAGGCGGAACTGATTTGATGACTAGATTTAAGCGATGTTTCGGACTTGTTATTTTACTTAGTCTGTCATTTAACTCCGTCGGCCATGCATCGACAGAGCAAGCCGATCGTACAATCCAGATCGGTGTAACACCGGTATTCCTCAACTATCAGACATCGCTGCTCGAAGAGTGGCAGCACTACCTGCAGGACCGGTTGCACAGACCGGTACGCTTCGTCCAACGCACTACCTATAAAGAGATTACCGACCTGATCCTTCAGGACGAGATCGAATTTGCCTGGATCTGCGGTTACCCCTATCTTCAATTTCAAAATCAGTTGCGACTGCTGGCCGTACCCCTCTATCAGGGAAGGCCGGTCTATCAGTCCTACCTGATCGTACCAGCCGCTGACACCACAACGACCTCCATTGAGGATCTGCAGGGCAAAATTTTTGCTTTTTCAGATCCGGATTCCAACTCCGGCTATCTGGTGCCGCAATATCAGATTCAACAACTCGGTGCCGATAGAAATAAATTTTTCCGCAGAAGCTTTTTCACCTGGGCTCACGAGAAAGTAGTAGAAGCCGTCGCTATGGGCGTCGCTCAAGGCGGTGCGGTCGATGGTTATATCTGGGACACCCTGGCGATGATCAACCCGGAGATCATCCGGAATACGCGAGTTGCACACAAATCACCAGAGTTCGGCTTTCCTCCCTTTGTCGCCAGCGTCAATGTAGCAGAGGAGAGTTTCTCTGCTGTTCAGAATGTACTGTTAAATATTCACAAAGACAGCGAAGGCCTTTCGCTGCTTAAAAGACTCAACCTTGATCGATTCAGCATCCAGAATGCGAGCCTATTCGATAGCATCAACTCGATGAAAAAAGTGCTTGAACAACAATGAAGCTCACTCAAAATTTAAGCCTGCGCTTCAAAATACCGCTGTTCACCGCCATCCTGATACTGGTGGTCGGAGCCAGCGTCACCGCCTCGCTGCTGCTCAGTGGCTACACCATTTTCAAGCAAGACTTGCTGCTGACGTCAAAGAATATGGGCCGAATAATGGGCCACACACTGACCTCGGCATTGCTGCACGATGATGTATGGAAAGCCTATGAGATCATCAATACGCCATTCAGCATCGAGTCTGAGGAGAACTCGCTGCAGGCCAGTGCGGTACTGGTACTCAATAGCCAGCAACAGATCTATGTTTCAACCAACCCGTCACAATATCCGATGCTGACAGACCCGTCGGACAGTGATCCTGAGATATCTCAACTGATCAAACGGATCAATGACAATCAAAAAAAACCTCATTTTTACGATGACAGGACCGGTTTCAAGAGCCTCTATATCGTCACCCCGATCGAATCAGACAATACCCTTTTGGGCACGCTGATCATGGTCTACCCGAAAGAGATTTTCATAAACCGTTTCTCGACAGTGGTCCGGTTCGCCGGCATTACCACGCTGGTGATCATCGCCTTGCTACTACCGATCGGTATCTATTGGGGCCGTCGTGCGGCAAAACCGCTGGTGGAACTGTCCAACTGCATGGGTCATATCGGCTCGACGATTCCCCACCAGATGGACTGCCAGATCATCCGCTACCAATCCAAAGATGAGCTGGGCCAGCTGGGCCAGCAATTTTTACATATGGTCGACCAGCTCAAAGAGAAAGAGGCACTCGAACAACAGGTGCTCATCGCCGAGCGGATGGCGGCTATCGGACGATTTACCGCTGGCATCGCCCACGAAATAAACAACCCGCTGGGCGGAATGATCAATGCAACCAGTACCCTCAAACGCCACGGCAATCATGACCCGGTTACCGTAAAAACGGTTAACCTGCTTGAACGCGGGTTGGTGCAGATCAAGGATATTGTGGCCGCGCTGTTAGTAGAAGCCTCACCTGAAACTCATCCGCTGAGCCGCCAGGATATCGACGACACTCTGACCCTGGTGCAGCAAGAGGCCCATAGCAAACAGATCCTTATCGAGTGGAACAACCAGATAGAACAGCAAATACCTATCGCCTCGACATTGATTCGTCAGATCTTGATCAACCTGCTGCTTAACGCGATTCAGGCGTCACCAGAAAAAGGCTGCATTAACTGCCAAGTCCTGGTCAGCCGCTCATTATTAATTATGACAATCATCAACAATGGCAAAGCGATCTCCGAGGAACAGCTGCAGCACCTGTTCGAGCCCTTCTCCAGTGATAAAGAGGGCGGCAAGGGGCTGGGGTTATGGGTGACCTATCAGATTGTTGAAAAACTTCACGGCGATATTCAAGTCAGCAGTGGCGACATGCTGACCGAGTTCGTGGTCACCCTGCCATTTCAAGAGGCGGCATAATGCAACTCCCCACAATACAACGGCCCCGGCTATGTTTAATCGAGGACGACCCTATTATGGGTGAATCCCTCTACGACCGTTTTATCCTCGAAGGCTTTGAGATTGATTGGCACCAGAGTGCCTCCGGCGCTATCGACGATCTAGTCCAGAGTCACTACAGCCTGGTTATCAGCGATATTCAGCTTCCCGATATGAGCGGCGAAGCGCTGTTTGATTCTCTGCAGGCCAGCAATACCCTGCTGCCACCCTTTATCTTTATCACCGGTTTCGGCTCTATCGAGAAGGCAGTGAGTTTGATAAAACACGGCGCAGCCGACTACATCACCAAACCCTTTGATCTCGATCTGCTGGTCGAGAAGGTACAAAAACTGTCGCAATCACCGGCACCGCTAACCAATCAAGCAGACCAATCAATACTGGGCATATCTCTGCCGATGCGCCGTATCGAAGCCTCAATCCCCAGGATTTCCCAACATGCCGCATCGGTACTGATCACAGGAGAGACCGGCGTTGGTAAAGAGCATGTTGCCCGGCTGCTACATGACAGTTGTGATGAGGTCAAAGAACAACCCTACATTGTGGTCAACTGTGGAGCCTTGTCGCCAACGCTACTCGAATCTGAACTGTTCGGCCACGAGAAAGGCGCCTTTACCGGTGCCATGAAAGCCAAAAAAGGGGTATTCGAACAGGCCGACGGCGGTACCCTGTTTCTGGACGAAGTTGGAGAGATGCCTCTCAACATGCAGGTTCACCTGCTACGCATTCTGCAAGAAAAACGGGTAACTCGGCTTGGTGGCGAACGTGATTATTCGGTTAATGTCCGACTCATTTTTGCAACCAACAGAGACCTGAAGAAGATGGTCGAAAATGACCAGTTTCGTGAGGATCTGTTTTATCGAATAAACGTAATACATCTGCATATCCCTCCGCTGAAAGAACGAACAGAGGATATCCTCTGGTTTGCCGAACTATTCTTGAAGCAATGCGTCAATACCCAGGAAGGTGGTCCTCGCAGCCTTGATAGCAGTGCCAAGTGCGCCCTGACCGAGCAGTCGTGGCCGGGAAACCTTCGCGAATTAAAACACTGCCTGGAACGTGCCTGTATCTTGGGCGATCAGCCTATTCTGACCTCTGCCTCCCTGTTTGGTTTGACAGCAGATGATCACGATCCCAGTGCGCTTACCGCACATACCAGCGAGGAACTGCAGGGTTATATCAAGCATTGTGAAAGAGATTTCATCATCAGTGTTCTGGAACGGCACGACTGGCATATCTTAGAAACGGCGAGCAGTCTGGGCATCAGCCGGAAAAATCTGTGGGAAAAAATGAAGAAACATGGGATTTCTGAGACGACTGACCGCTAGGGCGCTCAGCACTGCTATCAACTTCTAGTGTGATAACGCATGATGGGGCGGATCTTGACCCGCCGTTCGACCTCCTTAAATCCCACCGCCTTAAATGCCGATTCGAAGCCTGTCCAAGCAAAAGCGACCGGGATTTTTTCTCTGATCGGGACCAGTGGATAACCT
>JBFFKD010000205.1:0-5401 GCA_041555595.1 Motiliproteus sp. | reverse complement strand
GCTTTTTTAATACAGCGAAGACTAAGGCTTAGTGAGTCTCTTGGGTCTCGGCTTCGGCTTGCGCCTGCTGAGCTTGCTGCTGCATCTGCTCGGCGAACAGGGCGTCGAAGTTAACCGGTGCCAGCATCAGCGATGGGAAGCTGCCTTTGTTGGCCAAGCTATCGATCGCTTCACGGGCGTACGGGAACAGGATCGTGGGGCAGAAGGCACCCAGAGTGTGTTGCATCTGTGCCTGTTCCAGGCCGCTGATGTTGAACAGGCCGGCCTGCTGCACTTCGATCAGGAAGGCGGTTTCGTCCTCGACCTTGGCGGTAACGGTGACGGTCAGCACCACTTCGTACATATCATTGTCGGCGGCGCGGGTGCGGGTGTTGAGTTCAAGATTGACGTCGGGCTTCCACTGCTTGGTAAACACTTGAGGTGCCCCAGGGGCCTCGTACGAGACATCCTTAATGTAGACGCGCTGGATACCGAACTGAGGCTGTGCGGCTTGCTGGGCTGGTTCGTTGTTCTCTTCTGGCATGCGAACTCCTTTAATTCTTGTTTGAGTAAGTCGGTGGCGATGACGTTAGCTATTGAGCAACGGATCAAGTCGTCCCTGGCGTTCCAGAGCGAACAGGTCGTCGCAACCGCCAACATGAACATCGCCGATAAAAATTTGAGGCACGGTATGGGCGCCGTTACTGCGTTCCATCATCTCGCGACGCAGCATCGGCTTTAGATCCACCCGGATCTCCTGGTAGTCACGACCTTTTTTGTCCAGCAGTGCCTTGGCCCGAGTACAGAACGGACAGTAAACGGTGCTGTACATGGTGATTTCAGCCATGGTTAGCCTTTCACTACCGGTAGATTTTGGTTTTTCCACTCGGTGATGCCGCCGGATAGGCGCACTACGTTGTCGAAGCTAGCCTCGTTCAGCTTCTTGACCGCGCCGGAAGCAGTTTGGCCGAGGTTGCAGACGATAATGATCGGCTTGCTACGGTACTTTTCCAGTTCGCCGATGCGCTTGTCCATGTCGGCGTAAGGGATGTTGGTGGCGTTGGTGATATGACCGGTATTGAAGTCTTTCTTGGCGCGGATGTCGACGACGGCAGCGTTCTCTTTGTTAATCAGTTTTACCGCTGCATGGGTGCTGATCGACGCGCCGCCTTTGCGGGATTCGGTGAATAGCAGCAGAGCCAGGGTCGCGACCAGTGCGGCCACCAGTTGCCAGTGGTTGGTGGCGAATTCGATCAGTTGATCCATTACAAACTTCCAGAAGTGGGTGACAGGATTGCCCGAGGGCGGATAAATGAAGCGCAATTATACCTATAAGCATGGCGCTAGGCCATGCGCTCAAGAGCATATCAACATCTGGCGGTGATGATTTTATTTAATGGTTTAGAGGACTATATAATTGATATAGATCTATCCAAATCTATTTATAAAAATGAAAAATATATTTATGAAATATCAAAAACGATTTGTGATTAATCGAAATCTGATCTATTGTTTGCTGTATTCGAATTTAAACTAATCAATACAGAAAATAGATATGCAGGAACGTGAGCTGAAGCTGCTGTTTAATGCCAATTGCTTCGAATGCTGCCGGGCAGTGCCGGTATCGATGGCTAAGGGATGGACGTTAAAGTTTCGTACTAAAGGTGATGGTCGGGAGGAGCTGCTGACGCTACAGCGAGGGCAGTCCGAACGCGAATTCAAGAGCCTCGACGGTGCGGTGGCGGTCGCCCGTAAGATCGGCTTCGACTGGATCCGAGTCGAGATCGGCGAGATCGAGTGGGATGAGCAGGTCTAGCGGGTGAATAGACCAGTGTGTTGGGTGCGCTTCACGATGTTGATGGGGCTGCTGATCGGCATCGTCTTGCCGCAGCAGGTGCAGGCCGACGAATGGGTGTCGGCCTTGGTTGATCAGCTCAAGCAGGGGCAGGTATCAGAACCCGCGCTGCAGGGGAAGGGGATGCAGAGCGCTGATGGTCTGTTCCTGCTTGGCTGGCTTTATGATCAGGGGCGTTACGGGGTGACAAAGAACCCCGGGCGTGCCCATGAGCTGTTACAGCAGTCGGCCGAGTTGGGGCAGTTCGATGCAATGCGCTATTGCTGGCCCCGTTGTCTGGTGCTGACTCCGGCGGTACTGGAGCAGCTGCGTCAGGGGGTTGAGCAAGAGCGACCGCAGGCACTGTACCTGCAGGGGCAATACCTGCGACAGCAGGGTCAAGATCAGCAAGCGCAAGTGTTGCTTGAACAGGCCGCCAGCCAGCACTACGTCGACGCTGTCGGTCAGCGTTATGTCGATCAGTTTGTTGTATGGGCGCGCGACAAACGTAGCCTAAATGAGGCTGTGTCCAGACTGGAGCGTTGTGTCGACGGTGGTTTGACGGTCTGCTATTACCTGCTCGCTGCATTCTATCAAAAACATGATGACCCGCAGTGGGCGTTGTTCTACTACCAGGTGCTGTCGCTGGTCGATCCCGAGTTGTATCTTCGTTATCAGGCACAATCTCAGATAGCTGGGTTGCTCAAGCTGCGGCCGCAGCCCGATCTGGGTGTGGTGCGCTCGCGGGCTGCCAGCTATCTGTCGCAGCGGGGGGTGACCGGCAACGACAGGATAGACCGGTTTCAGCGTTGTCGCGCCGCCGGTAGTCTTGAGTGTGTTGAGTCGATCTCGCAGGCTGATCTGCAATGTCTGTTGATGGACTTAGAGTCGAGCCTGTTGCGCGGCTTGCGCGATAGCGTCGGTTATCTGAACTGTGTTAAACGGTTAGGTAGTGGCTGATGGTTGGCTAGCTCTGCGGTGGTCGGCGGCGTAAAATAGTCGGCCATTTTGCTGTTGCACGTCTTTTTTTGTGATCTTCCTATTTAGAGTCTTGACCATGAGCCAGTCCAAAACACCGACCGCCCTGATTATTCTCGATGGCTGGGGCGTTAGCGACAGTCCCGATAATAATGCTATCCATGCTGCCAACACGCCGGTCTGGGATCGGCTCTGGAGCCAGAACCCTACCGCGATGGTGGCGACCTCCGGACTGGCCGTCGGCTTGCCGGATGGGCAGATGGGTAATTCCGAAGTGGGTCATATGAATATCGGTGCCGGTCGCATCGTTTATCAAAACTTTACCCGTATCACCAAGGCGATCGACGATCGGAGCCTGTTCGATAACGCCGCGTTGGTCAAGGCGATGGATGCGGCGATCGCTAATGACCGGGCGGTTCATCTGCTGGGGCTGTTATCGCCGGGTGGGGTGCATAGCCACGAACTGCACATTCACGCGCTGTGTGAGATGGCGGTACAGCGAGGCGCTAAACGGCTGTTCGTGCACGCGTTTCTGGATGGCCGTGATATGCCTCCGCGCAGCGCAATGCCGTCGATCGAGGCGATGGAGGCCAAACTGGCCGAGTTGGGCGTCGGAGCGATCGCCACCGTTACCGGTCGCTACTACGCGATGGATCGGGACAATCGCTGGGATCGGGTGCAGCTGGCGTATGATGCGATGGCGCTTGGCAAAGGCGTATTCAACTGCAGCTCGGCGCAGCAGGCGTTGACCGATGCTTACGCGCGTGACGAGAACGACGAGTTTGTTCAGGCCAGCGTGATTGTCGATGCGGCTGGCCAGGCAGTGGGAGCGATTGGCGACGGTGATGTTCTTATCTGCGCCAACTTCCGTCCCGATCGTGCCCGCGAAATCACCCGCGCCTTTGTCGATCCAGGGTTCGACGGGTTCCAACGCCGGGCGCAGCCGCAGTTGGCCGACTACGTGATGCTGACCGAGTATGCAGCTGATATTAGTGCCTCCTGTGCGTATCCGCCGATGCCGATCAGTAACAGCCTGGGTGAGCATATGGCTAACCTCGGCAAGACCCAGTTGCGGATCGCGGAAACCGAAAAATACGCCCACGTCACCTTCTTCTTCAACGGCGGCCGCGAGCAGCCCTATAACGGTGAGGAAAGGCTGCTGGTGCCATCGCCTGACGTGGCAACCTACGACCTGCAGCCTGAGATGAGCGCGCCCGAAGTGGCCGATAAGCTGGCCGAGGCGATCGAGTCGCAGCGCTTCGATCTGCTGGTATGCAACTTTGCCAATCCCGATATGGTGGGTCACACCGGCAACTTTGATGCTGCCGTCAAGGCGGTCGAGGCGGTTGATCGTTGTTTGGGGCAGGTGCTCGAGGCGCTGGACCGGGTTGGCGGCCAGGCACTGATCTCGGCCGATCACGGTAACGTCGAGCTGATGGCCAATGCCGAGACCGGTCAGGCCCATACCGCGCATACGCTGTGGCCGGTCGGGCTAATCTATGCAGGACCGCAAGCGATCACCCTGCGCGATGGCTGTCTGGCCGATCTGGCGCCGACACTGCTGGCGCTGATGAAGCTGTCGACGCCGGCCGAGATGACCGGTCGTTCACTGCTTGCCGAGTGATCGGTATGCGCCGCCGGCTGGTTCGACTTACCGCTGCGGCGGCGCTGTTTGCGATCGGTCTGTCTGCTGGAGCGGTGGCCGCTGATAAAGCGGCTTCGCAACCGGCCAATCAAAAACAGACCCAACAAAAGATCAACAAGCTGCAAGCCGATATTCGTGCGATGGAGAAACGGCTGCGCTCGGCTCAAGGTGAGCAGAAGCAGCATACCCAGGCGCTACGCAACGCTGAGAAAGAGGGCGGCAAGCTGAGCCGCCAGATCCGTGACAATAAACGTCAGATCAAACAACAGCAGAGCCAGATCGGTAAACTGAGCGGCCAGCGCAGTACCCTGCAGCAGCAGCGAGACCAGCAGTTGGCGGCACTGGGTGATGAGGTCGTTGCTGCTTTTCGTACCGGTCGCCAGGATCGGTTGCGGTTACTGTTGAATCAACAGCAGCCTGAGCAGTTAACGCGGATGCTGCGTTACCACCAGTATCTCAGCGATGCTCGGAGCCAGGCGGTGGCTGAAGCGGAGCAGACCTTGGCCGAACTGGATCGGGTTGAGCAGCAGTTACAGCAGCAGCGTGATCAGCTTGGAGCCGAGCAGCGTCAGCTGCAAGATCGCTCCAAGTCGATGGACAGAGCCCGTCAACAACGCAAGCAAGCGCTGGCAACCTTGAATAAACAGGTTAATAGTCGCACTCAGTCACTTAGGCGTCTGAAGGCAGATCAGCAGCAACTTCGTAACGTATTGAAGGAACTCCAGCAGGCCCTGGAACTCAATGAGTTAAAGGTAACGACGCAGGCGTTTGCTAAGCTCAAGGGCAAGTTGCGCTGGCCGACAACCCGTAAGCGGGTATTACAAAGCTTCGGTAGCCGCAATCAGCAGGGCGTGCGTCGCGACGGCATGCTGATCCGCGCCAACACCGGCGATACCGTTAAGGCGGTGCATAATGGCCGGGTGTTGTTCTCCGATTGGATGCGTGGCTACGGTTTGTTGTTGATC
>JBFFKD010000204.1:0-5414 GCA_041555595.1 Motiliproteus sp. | reverse complement strand
GTCGGTGAAGCGACACGCGATTTTATCAATCAATTTCAGATGGATTTTGGCATTATCGGCATTAGCGGCATCCACACCGACGGCTCTCTGCTTGACTTCGACTACAGCGAAGTTCGCGTGGCCCAGACAATTATTGCAAATTCACGCCAAGTCTTGCTCGCAGCTGACCACTCCAAATTTGGCCGTAACGCCATGGTCCGGCTCGGAAATATCAGCCAGGCAGATCACTTCTTCACCGATAAGGCCCCTCCCAGTGAGATCAACGACATCCTGGCGGACAACCAAGTCGAACTGCACCTGGTCTAATCACCGATAACCCTGATGCTCGAAGCCCGAGCGCCAGCATCATCCCTATCAGGTCACGCCCCCTCAGCGGTACCAATGAAGCTAAAACCTCCGCCTCAACAAAGAGGCGGAGACAGAGAGACCGGAGGTTGCTAGTTAGCACTAACAGCCCGCCAGCTTTTTAGCAGCTCCTGGTAAGGAACCGTTTCACCCTGTGGCTTCTCGTTATCGAGCTTGGCCTTGGGCGAACCGGGTTGGCTCAGCCAGTATTGCGCATCACGCTTTTCGTTCAGCTTAGGCCCACAGGCTCCCTGGACTCCCGAACGCTCCAGGCGCTTCATTACCTTGTCCTGTGCAGCCGCCAGTCCGTCCAGCGCCTGCTGAGGGGTCTGCTCGCCACTGGCTGCTTCGGCAATGTACTGCCACCACAACTGTGCCAGCTTGGGGTAATCCGGTACGTTGGTGCCGGTCGGTGTCCACTGCTTACGCGCCGGGCTGCGGTAAAACTCAACCAGACCACCGAGCTTCGGAGCCGCGTCGGTCATCGCCTGCGAGTTGATGTCCGATTCACGAATCGGCGTCAGTCCCACCAAGGTTTTCTTCAGTGATACCGTCTTGGAGACGGTGAACTGAGCATACAACCAGGCCGCCAGACGGTTCTTCTCAGGCGTGGAGTTGAGGAAGGTCCAGGAGCCTGTGTCCTGATAACCCAGCTTCATCCCCTCTTCCCAGTACGGTCCCTTAGGTGACGGTGCCATCCGCCACTTAGGCGTGCCATCGGCGTTAACCACCGGTAAGCCTTCCTTGTTCATGCTGGCGGTAAAGGCGGTATACCAGAAGATCTGCTGGGCGATCTGGCCTTGCGCAGGCACCGGGCCGGCTTCACCAAAGGTCATCCCCTGCGCTTCGGGTGGCGCATACTGGCGCATCCAGTCAACGTACTTAGTGGTCGCATAGACTGCCGCAGGGCCGTTGGTGGCACCGCCGCGCTCGACGCTGGATCCCACCGGCTGACAACCTTCAACCCGGATACCCCATTCATCGACAGGCAAACCATTGGGCAGACCCTTGTCGCCTGTTCCCGCCATCGAGAACCAGGCATCGGTGAAGCGCCAGCCCAGCGATGGGTCTTTCTTGCCGTAGTCCATGTGACCGTAAACACGTTCACCGTCGATCTCTTTGACGTGTACGGAGAAGAACTCGGCAATATCTTCATATGCCGACCAGTTCTTGGGAACCCCCAGCTCATAGCCATAGATCTCCTTGAACTGCGTTTTCAGGTCGGCACGTTCGAACCAATCGGCGCGGAACCAATATAGGTTGGCAAACTGCTGATCGGGCAGCTGGTAAATCTTGCCATCCGGCCCGGTAGTGAAGTCCAGGCCGATGAAGTCAGGCAGGTCCAGGGTCGGCAGGGTGTAGTCTTTGCCGTCGCCCTTGATCATGTCTGAGATGGGGACCACCTTGCCGTAGCGGAAGTGGGTACCGATCAGGTCCGAGTCGTTGATGTAGGCATCGTAGATATTGCGGTCTGATTGCATCTGGGTCTGTAGTTTCTCAACCACATCGCCTTCCTGGATCAGGTCATGGGTGACCTTGATACCGGTGATCTCTTCGAAAGCCTTGGCCAGCACTTTGGATTCATATTCGTGGGTCGCTATGGTCTCGGAAGCCACGTTGATATTCATACCACGGAACGACTTAGCGGCTTCAGTAAACCACTGCAACTCCTTCAGTTGCTCATCCTTGGTCAGCGTGGACGTGGAAAACTCCTGGTCCAGCCATTTTTGCGCCGCATCGGAATACTGATCTGCTTGTGCCTGCCAGCTCATTCCCGCCATAGAAAAGGCGGCAGTCAACAGTAAGACCTTCGGCAATTTTTTATTGTTTTTCATTATCAACCTCATTGTGGTTGCGAGTTTTACTGCCTCAACTTATGACGTATCAGCAGTTTACTGACCCGATAAACACCGGGATTGTGAGCCTTAGCGAGACAAGCCCCGCCTATGACCCGTTACCAGCAGGCTCATTAAATAATCGAGCCCGCCCTTAATGGTTCTTTGATTGTGATAGTTGTATTCACCCGAAGCGCATGACCACGGCCAGCCAGATCGCTGACAGGGCTAAAGCAATCCACAGGCTTAACTCCGTAAAGCCAAGGAACATCAGGTGAATGTAAGCACTGGTCAACAGACCAATGAACAGTCGGTCACCACGTGTGGTGCTGATCGGCAGAAAACCCTTGCGATCGGTACAGGGAACCCTGATCTCATACACCGCCATACACACCAAAATGGCGGCGATGGTGCCGAAAAAGGTCGCTGTTGTTGAAGTCCAAGCCATCCAGTTCATCGTTATTCTCCTATCTTAGCTATGCGTTACACGCGGCCCATGGCGAAGCCCTTGGCGACATGATTACGGACAAACCAGATCACCAGCAGCCCAGGTATAATGGTTAAGACACCGGCTGCAGCTAGCAGCCCCCAGTCGATCCCCGCCGCACCTACGGTACGAGTCATGATGGCCGCAATGGGTTTGGCCTCTACCGAGGTCAGGGTTCTAGCCAGCAGTAACTCAACCCAGGAGAACATGAAGGCAAAGAATGCCGTCACCCCGACACCGGAACTGATCATCGGCAGGAAGATCCGCACAAAGAAGCGCGGAAAACTGTAGCCGTCGATATACGCGGTCTCATCGATCTCCCGCGGCACGCCGGACATAAAGCCTTCCAAAATCCACACCGCTAGCGGTACGCTGAATAGGCAATGCGCCAAGGCCACCGCGATAGGGGTGTCGAACAACCCAACCGAGGAGTACAGCTGAAAGAACGGCAGCAGGAACACCGCTGGCGGCGCCATCCTGTTAGTCAGCAGCCAGAAGAACAGGTGCTTGTCGCCCAAAAACTTATACCGACTGAACGCATAGGCGGCCGGTAACGCCACCGCCAGGGTAATAACCACGTTCAGAGCGACATAGGTCATCGAGTTGAAATAACCCATGTACCAGGTCGGATCGGTGAAGATCACCATGTAATTGGCTAGGGTGAATTCAGATGGCCAGAAGGTCAGGCCTCCGAGTATCTCCTCATTGGTCTTGAACGACATGTTCAACAGCCAATAGATCGGCACCAGGATGAACAACAAGTACAGACTTATTCCGAATTTTTTACGGTTACTCATATTCATGACGCTATCCTCACTTGTCTTTATCCATATGGGCGATGGTGGTGAAGAACAGCCAAGACACCAACAGCACGATCAAGAAGTAAACCAACGAGAAGGCAGCAGCAGGACCCAGGTCAAACTGCCCGATCGCCATCTTGGTTAGGCTCTGGCTGAGGAAGGTGGTGGAGTTACCCGGGCCACCACCGGTCAGCACGAAGGGTTCGGTATAGATCATGAAGCTGTCCATAAAGCGCAGCAAAACCCCGATCACCAGCACATTTTGTAGCCGAGGCAGCTGGATATAACGGAATACCGCCCACTTCGACGCGCGGTCGATACGCGCCGCCTGGTAGAACGCTTCCGGGATCGCCCGAAGGCCTGAATAACACAGCAATGCGACCAGCGAGGTCCAGTGCCAGACATCCATCAACAGCACTGTCGCCCAGGCATCGCCGGTGTTGGAGGCGTAGTTATAATCGATCCCCATACCGTTCAACGCCCAGCCGAACAGGCCAATATCTGCCCGGCCGAAGATTTGCCAGATGGTGCCGACGACGTTCCAGGGGATCAGTAACGGTATCGCTAGCAAGATCAGCGTCAGGGACGCCATTCGCCCCTTGGTCGGCATCATCAGGGCGACCATGATTCCGAGCGGTATTTCAATAAACAACACCGCGAACGAATAACCGAACTGCCGTAATAGAGAATCGTGCAAACGCGGATCACGTAATATTTCGCGATACCACTCAGCACCGACGAAGTAGGCGTTATTCGAATCAAAAATATCCTGCACCGAATAGTTCACCACCGTCATCAGCGGCACGATGGCGGAAAACGCCACCAGCAAAAATACCGGTAAGACCAGGAACCACGCTTTATTATTTTGTACTTTAATCATTACCCCTGCTCCTCGTCCTGCTCATCAACTAAATATTCGTCAACGTAAACCTTGAGCCACTGTGCGGGAATACTAATAAAGACCTTCCCAGTGGGAACCACGAAGTCCTCATCAAGGACCGCCTTGACCTCATGAGTTCCCCAGCGAACAGTCAGGACTTGGTAGGTGCCCAGATCTTCAACATGGAGCACATCGCATTCATGGCTGCCATCAATCGCCACGTTACTGACAGAAACAAACTCGGGACGAATGCCGACCTTCAGGTTATCGCTAGGAACCGCTTCAAGAAGCTCATTGATCTCAGCGCTTAGCGGCACCTTGATATCATCGAAGGTTACGCCACCGGGACAACGCTGTACTTCGATCAAATTCATCCCGGGACTGCCGATGAAGTACCCAACAAAGGTGTGGTTGGGGTTTTCAAACAGCTCTCTCGGGGTGCCGAACTGGACAATCTGGCCGTTGTACATCAACGCAATTTTGTCGGCGAAGGTCGAAGCTTCCAGCTGATCGTGGGTGACGTAAACCATGGTGATATTGAACTGCTCGTGAATCTGCTTGAGCTTGCGTCGCAACTTCCATTTCAGGTGCGGATCGATCACCGTCAATGGCTCATCAAACAATATGGCGGAGACGTCATCGCGTACCAACCCGCGCCCCATTGACACCTTCTGTTTTTCATCCGCGGTCAGGTTTTTGGCTTTCTTGTGCAACACTGGTTGAAGCTCAAGAATCTCTGCCACCTCGTTCACTCTGGCCAACACCTTCGACTCGGGCACTTTCTGGTTACGCAATGGAAACGCCAGGTTATTGAAAACGGTCATCGAGTCGTATATCACCGGGAACTGAAAAACCTGGGCAATATTCCGGTCTTCTGGAGGAAGCTCATTAACCTTGATGCCGTCGAATAGGACCTCTTCGTCGGAAGGTGATAACAACCCCGAAATAATGTTAAGCAGTGTACTTTTGCCGCAACCCGAGGGGCCAAGCAGTGCGTAAGCACCGCCCTGCTCCCAGACATGCGTCATCTCACGGATGGCATAGTCATGAGGACCCTGAGGGCTCTT
>JBFFKD010000203.1:0-5435 GCA_041555595.1 Motiliproteus sp. | reverse complement strand
CGGGATAAAGATCGGAGGAATAATCCGGCCCTCTTCATCTTCCATCCGCAACAACACCTCAGCGTGGTGCGGTTTGAGGCAGCCCTTATCGGTGATCGGTGAGATTGACTGTAGGTACAATCGGTAGCGCCCTTCATCCAGCGCTCTCTTGATCCGCGGTACCCATAGACTCAGCGCGTGCTTGCGACTGTTCTCGTAAACATCTTTGGTATGCACATAGATATTATTGCGACCACCATCGCGGGCGGTATCTACCGCCGATTTGGCAGCCATGAACACATCCGAGATATCCAGATAATTCTGACTCAGGATCACCACCCCGATGGTGGCAGTGGTATCGAAACGGTTATCTTCCCACTCAAACTCAAGACCGTTGATCAGTTCACGTAGCCGGCAGGCCATATCGAGCGCATCGGCCGGATCGGCATTGGGGCGCAGGATGGCAAACTCGTCTCCGCCGATGCGCGACAAGATATCATGTTCGCCCAACACCCGTTTCAGTGCGCCAGCTGTCGTACGCAAGAAACCATCACCGCCCTTGGCACCGCAAATATCGTTGATCACCGAGAAGTGATCCAGGTCGATATGCCACAGAATCGGGCTGTACTTAGACTCTTCGCTGTTATCGAGATAACGCTGAATTTTCTGGGCGAAGGTCATCCGGTTCAAGAGCCCGGTCAAGGTGTCGTGATTGGTCTCATAACTGAGCTGCTCGGCCATGCTTTGGGCATCACCAACATCCTGCACTACCAGTACCGCGCCGACCGGACGCTCGCCTTTATGGCCGATCGGTGACGCCGTCAACGCGGTATTAGAGCGACTACCATCGGCGCGGACCAAGTAAACATGATTCTGAATATCGATAGTGATTTCGTTCTCGATACAGCGCAGCGCCGGGCTATCGATCGGTTGGCTGGTGATCTCACTATACAACGGCAGCACCGCTTCCAGCGGTTGCCCAATCGCGCTTTCGGTGTCAACTCCGGTCAGCGCTTCGGCTGCCCGGTTCATATAGCCGATCCGGCCATGGGTGTCGGTCGAGATGACTCCGTCGCCGATCGAGCCCAGGGTGATCTCGGCCAGATCTTTCTCTTCCATCAGATGGCTGGCGGTGTTTCGTAACCGCAGCAGCGTCACCACCAAGAACACCAACAACAACGCACCGGTCGCAAACAGACCGATCCGATAATAACTGGATATACGTTCCTGCTGCTGGTGGTAGTCCAGATAGACCTGGGTCAACTGCGACATAATCGACTGGGTCGGCAACTGGAATAGCTGATCCAGCATCCGCTCAACCCGGATTCTGGAATCGAAGGCGATCTTACCGTGCTGGAAATCGAACGTCAGCTGCACCATCAGCGACGCCGACAGCTCAGCATCCTCCTCCAACTCTAACAGCAGGTCCTCCATCTCAATCAGCATATCATCGGCCTGCTCGGTCAGCTGTTCCGATGGCGTACTGACATAGGCCAGCAGGGTATTACGATAATCAGATATCGCGGTTAAATGTTCAGGGGCTTGTTCGGCCAGCGCAGCGATCAGCGATTTCTGTGATAACCCAACCGCTGCGTTCTTGAGCAGTACCATATGGGTCATGTAGCCCGACAACAGCTCCTTACGTTCATGGTGCAAATTGATCAAGCGGGTCAGATAGTACTCAACGCCGCTATTGGCCATGCGGAAGGCGCGATAGGGCGAGTAACGCAGCCGCTCAAGAATCACCTCCAGCTCGGTCATCCGATCCAGCAAGGGATCAAAATTGTGGTGCTGATCGTAATAGACCCTGATCAGATCCTGCCGCAGGTTACCGTCGAGCTGTTGCGAGCGCTGCAGCAACTGCAACACTTCGGAGTGCTCTTGGTTGATGTTATCAACCCGCTGAGTCTGAAAAAACAGAAAACTCAACAACAGCAAGATCGTGATACCCGCAACCAGTGGCGGCCAATTGAGCTGCTTCACGGTTTAGCTCCTATGCCACGGATACTGCCGAGATCCGAGTTCGCATCGCTGACCCCGGGGTGTTCACCGGTCAAACTACGTAAAAAATCGACCATCAGTGCAGTTTGATCGGCACTCAATACCCGCCCCAGCTGATGCTCAGCTATCAGAATGACCGCTGCTTCCAACGTTGCCGCCGAACCGTTATGAAAATAGGGGGCGCTGAGCGCGACATTTCGCAGCGGTGAAACCCTAAATGTATTGCGATCGGGCTCTTCACCGGTGACGTAATAACGCCCTTGGTCTTTGAGGATCACAGCAGTGGCGGTACGACTGCCGAAATCGCGTCGATACACATACAGCTTCTCGAAGAAATTACCGCCGATATTCCGGCCGTTATGACAAGAGCTACAACCCACCTCCTTAAACAACGCGTAGCCTTGCTGCTGGCGCTCGGTCAGCGCGGACTGATCGCCTAAAAGATAGCGATCGAAGGCCGAATTCGGGGTATTGAGGCTACGTAGGAAGGTAGCGATCGCATCTTCGACCACCGCCTGATTGAGGTTAGTGCCATACAGACTGTTTGCGGTTGCATTGTAATGATCGGCCAGCTTGGTAATCACCTTAGGCCAGGGGCTATTGAGCTTATCGACGTCAGAGACCGCATCCCCGATCAAACCTTCCAGGCTGGAGTAGCGGCCATCCCAGCCAAGCCAGTACAGGTACGCGACATTATACAGCAATGGGATATCACGCTTGTGCTGCCCCTTTAACGTTTGCCCCAGTTCCTGTTCTGCAGGCACTATGTTGGGATTGATCGGCGGTAACTTATGGCAACTGGCGCAACTGCTCTGACCATCATCGGACAGTCGGGTATCGAAGAACAGCTGTTGCCCCAGCGCTCGCTTGGCGGCATCGACCGGAGGACGCGCCGGCAGCGGCGGGATCGGTTCGACACTAACGGTAAAGTTGGTTCTGATACTGCCCGAAGAGTTCGGCGTGGCCTCGAATGGCTGCGCCCACAGCGACGAACTGACCCACAGCGCCAGCCAACAAGGTAGCGTCCGGCTCAGCCACCGGTGTCCTATCGCCGCACTCAACAGTGGTTTCCAATCAGGCAGAACAGACACGGTTACGCCCCTCATCCTTGGCCCGGTACAGAGCGGCATCGGCTAGCTCGATAAATTTGTCCGACTCATCCACATCGATATAGGGGAAGCTAGCAACCCCGATGCTGATGGTGACATTCAAACCGTCGATGACCGCCGCCTCCACCATCTCGCGTAGCCGTTCTGCGGTGATCATGGCGCCATTGTGCGGGGTGTTAGTTAAGATGATCAAAAACTCTTCGCCGCCATAGCGGCAGGGAATATCAACTTCGCGAACCGCTTCGCGCATCACATCGGCGATAGTCTGCAACACCCGGTCACCCTGATCGTGGCCATGTTCATCGTTAAAGCGCTTAAAGTGGTCGACATCGAACATCAGGATCGACAGATCCATCTTGTAGCGGCGAGCCCGCTTGAGCTCAACATCGAGCGAATCATCCAGATGGCGGCGGTTGTATAGTTTGGTCAGGCCATCGGTAGTCGACATCTCGATCAACTTGGCCTCGAGCTGCTTCTCGGCGGTAACATCACGCAGCAGGATAGTCGAACCGATCACCTCGCCCGACGGCGCCAGAATACTCGACGCCAGCATCTGCATGATCCGCGACTTGTATTCGATCATCTTCGGCTCAAGTTTGGACGGGTCCTGACACAGGTTGGCACTGATCAATTCAGGATCATCGAGCAGGTTCAAGAATCCGCCCCCTCGAACCTCTTCCTCGGATTTACCCAACAACCGCTCGGCGGCCGGATTCACCAGAACCACCCTGCCATTGCTATCGGTCACCACGATCCCCTCCAATGAGCTAAGGATGATGGTATTGAGTTTGTCTTGCTCGTTTTTCAAACCGCGATAAGAGTGCAGAACTTCGCGCGACATATCGTTAAAACTGGTCGCCATCCGACTCAACTCATCGCGACCCAACACCGGAATCACCTGGTCCAGATCGCCCTTGCTGACTTCAAGCATGGCATCGGTCAAGGCATTGATCGGTTTGACCACCGAGCGTCGGATCAGGAAGTAGGTCACCAAGAATACAAAGGCCAATATCACTACCAAAACCAGCAGTGACTGGTAGCGGGTTCGGCTGATATCCTGTCGAATCGGCTCCAGTGAGGTGGTTAATTTCAACACCCCTCGCAGCGGTTGATCACCACCATGGCAGCGGTGACAATCTTTATCGTTGACGATCGGAGCCAGGAAGGTCAGCAATCGCAGACCGTTGGCATCATTTTCATAATAGGAATATAGCTGCTGGGTTTTCAGAACCTGTTGCAACTCATCGCTATTGGCTGGCAGAACCTGATGCAGCCGGGTTTTTTCTTTGTGGACAAAATCGTCGTCACCGATCCGCTTGTTGACCGAGTTGATGGTGTTGTTATCGAGAAAGGCTTCACGGCCGCTGGTACGCATGATGACAAAGTCGGTCACCTCGGGAACCCGCTTGAGTCGATGGGCATAGCTTTGGGCAATATCTGCGTAACCGGCCAGCATGACTGTCTGCAGGCCTTCGATAACACTCTCAGTCAGCTTCTTCATGGTGCGCTCGTTCTGCGCCAGAATGCTGCTTTCTTGGTTATAGGTATAGAACGCTATCATGCTCAGCATCGCCAAGCTGGTAACAATACCGAAAACCGAGATGATTTTACTGCCAATATTAGTGAACATAACTGATGCTTTTGCCGCCATGCGCAATACTAAGTCAGCCATGCTAATCAACCGGAGTCCTATGACGCAAGCCTTTACCCCTAAACCTGATAGAAGTTCGGCCACAATTGACATAGAACAACGGTTTTCACTCAAAAAGCACTTAGCGGTGCCGTAAACTAGCCCTTAGCATCCTATCTAACCTCCACCATAAGCGACCCACACCGATGCATTACCAACATACCAACATTGATGGCGGTACGATCGAACTACCTATTGGCAAGGTGGTCTGCGTCGGCCGAAACTATGCTGAGCACGCGCGCGAACTCAACAACCCGGTACCGTCGCAACCGCTGCTGTTCATTAAACCCAGTACCTCACTGGCCGACCTGCGTCAGCCGATTCGATTATCCGGCCGCAGCGATTCGGTCCATTATGAAACCGAACTGGCGATCCTGATCGGCCAGCCGCTGACCCAGGCCAGCCAGCAACAGGCCGAGGCGGCGATCGCTGGCGTTGGTCTGGGACTGGATCTGACCCTGCGTGAACTACAGAGCCAATTGAAACAGAATGGGCACCCATGGGAGATCGCCAAGGCTTTCGACGCCAGCTGCCCGATGAGTCCATTCAGCCCTTATACGGCGGTGACCGACATCAACGATTGCCGGCTGCAGCTCGAGGTCGATGGCGAACTGCGGCAACATGGTTCCAGCGCCGAGATGCTGACCCCGATACTG
>JBFFKD010000202.1:0-5445 GCA_041555595.1 Motiliproteus sp. | reverse complement strand
TTTGAGTACGGTTATGCCACCACAGCGCCTAATACGTTGGTGATCTGGGAGGCGCAGTTTGGTGATTTTGCTAACGGTGCTCAGGTTGTTATCGATCAGTTTATTACTTCCGGTGAGCACAAATGGGCGCGGTTGTGTGGCTTGACCATGCTGCTGCCGCACGGCTATGAAGGGCAGGGTCCTGAGCACAGTTCGGCGCGACTCGAGCGTTATCTGCAGATGTGTGCAGAGCACAATATTCAGGTCTGTGTGCCGAGTACTCCGGCTCAGGTGTTCCACATGTTGCGACGCCAGGTGATCCGTCCGCTGCGTAAGCCGTTGATTGTGATGTCACCTAAATCGTTGTTGCGGCACAAGCAGGCGATCTCAACTCTGGAAGAGTTGACCGAAGGGGCGTTCCAGACCGTGATCTCAGAGGTCGATGACCTTAAGGCCAGTAACGTTAAACGAATCGTTCTGTGTAGCGGTAAGGTTTATTACGACCTCTACAACAAGCGTGAAGCTGACGGTCGTGATGACGTGGCTATCATCCGTCTTGAGCAACTCTATCCATTCCCTGAGAAAGATCTGATTGCAGCGATTGAAGGTTATACCAACGTTAAGTCGGTGATCTGGTGTCAGGAAGAACCGCTTAACCAGGGTGCCTGGTATAGCTCTCAGCACCATATGCGTCATGTATTGCAGCAACTGTTTCCGAAACTGCACCTCGAGGTCTCGGCGCGTCCGGGCTCGGCGGCACCGGCTTCTGGCTACATGTCGCAACACGTGAAAGAACAAGAAACTCTGGTCAACGATGCCATCAACGGTTAACGATGCGATCAATAGCTGACAGGCTCGACCGCCTGTCGGCTACTACTAAATAAAGGAAGTGTCATGTCAATCGAAATCAAAGCGCCTACATTCCCCGAGTCAGTTGCAGACGGTACCGTTGCTACTTGGCATAAGCAGCCGGGTGAGGCTGTTTCTCGTGATGATCTGATCGTAGATATTGAAACTGATAAAGTTGTACTCGAAGTGGTGGCTCCTGCCGACGGTTCTATCGCCGAGATCCTCAAGGGTGAAGGCGATACTGTCTTGAGTGACGAAGTTATTGCCGTGTTCACTGCCGGTGATGTACCCGCTGCTGCACCTGCTGCTGCAGAACCGGCTTTTCAAGCCAGTGCTGATGCAGCTGCTGGCCCAGCTGCGCGTAAGCTGCTGGACGAGAACAATCTGGATGCTTCGCAGGTTCCTGGCACCGGTAAAGGTGGCAATATCACCAAAGAAGATGTACTCAACTACCTCAAGAACAAGCCGGCTGTCGCAGCAGCTCCAGCTGTTGCTGAAACCGTCGCTCCTGTCGTGACCGGCGAGCGGGTAGAGAAGCGGGTTCCGATGACTCGTCTACGCTCCACTATCGCCAAGCGTTTGGTTGAGGCTCAGCAGACTGCGGCGATGTTGACCACCTACAACGAAGTTAACATGAAGCCGATCATGGATCTGCGTAAGCAGTACAAGGATCTGTTCGAGAAGACCCATAACGGCACGCGTCTGGGCTTTATGTCGTTCTTTGTAAAGGCGGCAACCGAAGCGCTGAAGCGTTTCCCTGCGGTTAACGCCTCGATCGATGGTAATGATATGGTATATCATCAGTATCAGGATATCGGTGTGGCGGTTTCAACCAACCGAGGCTTGATGGTTCCTGTACTCCGCGATACCGATGCGATGAGCCTGTCGGGTGTGGAAGCGGCGATCGCTGATTTTGGTGCTCGCGGTCGTGATGGTAAGCTGGGTATCGATGACATGCAGGGCGGTACTTTCACTATCACCAACGGTGGCGTGTTCGGATCGCTGATGTCGACCCCGATTCTAAATCCACCTCAGACAGCGATTTTGGGAATGCACAAGATTCAAGAGCGCCCAATGGCGGTGAATGGTGAAGTGGTTATCCTGCCGATGATGTATCTGGCCGTATCCTACGATCATCGGATGATCGATGGTAAAGAAGCAGTGCAGTTCCTCGTTACCATCAAGGACCTGCTTGAAGATCCCGCTCGAATGCTGCTAGACGTTTAAGTAATAAGATCTTAAATGTGCCCGACACCTTGCTGTGTTGGGCTTTTAAGTATTGGATAAGCAGAACATAACAAGAAACTTTTGAATAGCGTGAGAAGGTCGTAATCCCGGCCAGAACCGTCAAAATGGTTATAGCCCACAAGGCTAGTTGATAGGAAATTTGAACATGTCACAAAAGTTTGATGTTGTAGTAATCGGTGCAGGTCCTGGTGGCTATGTAGCGGCAATTCGTGCAGCACAATTGGGGCTGAACACCGCCTGTGTTGAGAAGTGGGTTGATGATAAGGGCGCTACCGTCCTCGGCGGGACCTGTTTGAATGTGGGTTGTATCCCTTCCAAGGCATTGTTGGACAGTACCCACAAATACCACATGGCCCACGAAGAGTTTGAGATTCACGGAATCAGCACCGGTAAGGTGGGTATCGACGTACCTAAGATGATCGGTCGTAAGGACCAGATTGTTAAAAACCTGACGGGTGGAATCGCTGGTTTGTTCAAGGCTAACGGTGTCACGCTGTTGTCCGGTAAGGGCAAAGTCCTGGCCGGCAAGAAAGTCGAAGTGACGGGCAACGACGGTAGTGTCGAAGTGGTTGATGCCGAGAACGTCATCATCGCTGCAGGCTCGGTACCGGTAAATATCCCACCGGCTCCGCTGACCGACAATCTGATCCTTGATAACGAAGGTGCGTTGAACATCACTGAGACGCCTAAGCGTCTGGGTGTGATCGGTGCCGGTGTTATCGGTCTTGAAATGGGCTCTGTCTGGGCGCGTTTGGGCTCAGAAGTTACCGTGCTTGAAGCGATGGAAGATTTTCTGCCGTTCTGCGATAAGGACCTGGCCAAAGATGCCCAGAAGACCTTGAAGAAGCAGGGCCTGGATATTCGTCTCAATGCGCGGGTAACTGGTACCGAGATCAAGGGTAGCGGTAAGAAAAAAGAGGTTCTGGTTAAGTTCACTGATACCAAAGGCGAGCAGGAGATCACTGTTGATCAACTGATCGTTGCGGTTGGTCGTCGTCCATACACCGAAGCGCTGCTGGATACCGGTTGTGGTGTTGGGCTGGACGAGCGAGGCTTTATCTCGGTGGATAATCAGTGCCGTACCAGCGTACCTGGTGTTTACGCCATCGGTGATGTGGTACGCGGCCCAATGCTGGCACACAAAGCCTCGGAAGAGGGCATCATGGTTGCCGATATCATCCACGGCCACAAAGCCCAGATGAACTACGATTGCATCCCCGGAATCATCTACACCCATCCTGAACTGGCTTGGGTAGGTAAGACCGAGCAGCAACTTAAAGCCGAAGGCGTTAAGATCAAGGTTGGCAAATTCCCATTTGCCGCTTCCGGGCGTGCTATGGCATCGCAAGATACCGAAGGCTTCGTCAAGCTGATCGCAGATGCTGAAACCGATCGGGTGCTGGGTTGTCACATCATCGGTGGCCAGGCGGGTGAGTTGATCGCCCAAGCTGTTATCGCGATGGAATTTGGTTCCAGCGTAGAGGACTTGCAATTGATCGTTTTCGCTCACCCAACGGTTAGTGAAGCGATTCACGAAGCGGCTCTGGCGTGCGATAACCATGCAATCCATATTGCCAACCGCAAGAAGCGCTAAAGGTTTTCCCTGCATCCATTTGGGGAATACCCCAATGAGTTGCAATCTGAAATAATGCGCCCCGGTGTGTTCCGGGGAGCACTTTTGCCGCGACTTTCGAGTCGCACAAGTAGAACGACAATAACGGATCTAGACATGAATCTTCACGAGTATCAGGGTAAGCATTTGTTTGCCCAATACGGTCTGCCGGTATCGATTGGTGAGGCTGTTGAGACCCCTAAGGATGCTGCAGAGGCTTGCAAGCGTATCGGCGGTGACAAGTGGGTTGTAAAGGCACAGGTTCACGCTGGTGGCCGTGGTAAGGCTGGCGGTGTCAAACTGGTCGACAGCGCTGACGATGCAAAAGCTTTCGCTGAGAAGTGGTTGGGCGAGCGTCTGGTAACTTACCAGACAGATGCCAACGGCCAGCCAGTTACCAAAATTCTGGTTGAGACCTGCACCGACATTGCACAGGAATTGTACCTGGGTGCTGTTGTAGACCGTGCGTCACGACGCATCGTCTTTATGGCTTCTACCGAAGGCGGTGTTGAGATCGAGAAGGTTGCTGAAGAGACACCTGAAAAGATCCTTAAGGCGATTATTGATCCGATGGCTGGTCCACAGCCATACCAGGGTCGTGAGTTGGCTTTCAAACTGGGCTTAGAAGGTGTTCAGATCAAGCAGTTCGTACAGATCTTCATGGGTCTGGCGAAGATGTTTAAAGATAAGGATCTGGCGCTGCTTGAGATCAACCCGCTGGTAATCACCGACGAAGGCAACCTGCACTGTCTGGACGCCAAGATTGTGATCGATTCTAACGCGATCTACCGTCATAAGGACCTGCAAGAGATGCACGATCCTTCGCAGGATGACGAGCGTGAAGCCAATGCGGCCAAATGGGAGCTGAACTATGTAGCACTCGACGGCACCATCGGTTGCATGGTTAACGGCGCTGGACTGGCGATGGGTACTATGGACATCGTTGCTCTGCACGGTGGCTTCCCAGCCAACTTCCTTGACGTAGGCGGCGGTGCGACTAAAGAGCGCGTTACCGAAGCGTTCAAGATCATCCTGTCCGACAGCGCTGTTAAAGCGGTATTGGTAAACATCTTCGGCGGCATCGTTCGTTGCGACCTGATCGCTGAAGGTATCATCGCTGCGGTTAAAGAAGTCGGCGTAGAGGTCCCTGTTGTTGTGCGCCTTGAAGGTAACAACGCTGAGCTTGGCTCACAGGTTCTGTCTGAGTCTGGTCTGGATATCATTGCTGCCACCAGCCTGACTGACGCGGCTCAGCAAGCGGTAAAAGCTGCGGAGGGTAAATAAGTGAGCGTTTTAATCAATAAAGACACCAAAGTGATCTGCCAGGGTTTCACCGGCGGTCAGGGTACTTTTCACTCCGAGCAAGCGATTGCTTACGGCACCAAGATGGTTGGTGGTGTTACGCCAGGTAAAGGTGGTCAACAACACCTAGGTCTGCCAGTATTCAACACCGTTGCTGAAGCGGTTGAAGCAACTGGCGCAGAAGCCTCTGTGATCTACGTGCCTGCAGCATTCTGTAAGGATTCTATCCTCGAAGCAGCTAACAGCGGTATCAAGCTGATCGTAGCGATTACCGAAGGGATCCCGACTCTGGATATGCTCGAGTGCAAGGTTCGTTGTGACGAACTGGGCGTAACTCTGGTTGGTCCTAACTGCCCAGGCGTTATTACTCCTGGAGAGTGCAAGATCGGCATCATGCCGGGTCATATCCACTTGCCGGGCAAGGTTGGTATCGTTTCACGTTCAGGCACTCTGAC